>NZ_JBSGIV010000014.1:0-125134 GCF_053605225.1 Micromonospora sp. NPDC003944 | reverse complement strand
GGCATCCGGGCCGGACCCGGATGCCGCCGCCGGCGCGTCAGCTGGCCGGGCCGATGAGCCGCCAGGGTTCCAGGTCCGAGTTGGCCCCGGTGCCGGGCACGTTGCCCTGGGTCCACCACTTGGCCTGCCAGACCTTGCCGGCGTACTTCACGGTGATGTTCTCCACCGACTGGGTCGCCGGGTTGTAGACCTTGCCGGCGTCCCAGGCCGGCGCCGAGCATCCGCCGGTCGCCGGGATCACCCTCGCGGCACCCCGGTTCTGCTCCGGCACCGAGGAGAACGTGGTGCCGCCCAGCTTGAGTGTGGTGTTCACCGGCCCGGTCGCCGGGATGTAGTAGATGATCGGCACGTCCAGGCTCTGTCCGGCCGGGATGATCTGGCAGTAGTCCAGGGTGAGGCTGACCCGGTGGAAGGCACCGGAGAGCCCGGTGCCGACATTCGGGCCGGTGTGCCCGGCCTGCACCTGCCACCTGCCGCCCTGGGCGCCGGTCTGCCAGTTGCCGTCCTTGATCAGCGGGGGCGTCGAGGTCGGCAGGTCGAAGGAGATGACGTTGTCCATGCCGCCACCGATGGTCACCCCGGTGGTGTTGCTGATCCGGACGGTCGGGGTCAGCGGCCACAGACTCGCCGTGTCGGTCGGGTAGCGGATCAGGTCGACTGTCACGTCGAGGGCCAGTGCCGGACGCTGCACCGAACTGCCGGCGCTGCGGTTGTCGCCGTACGCGGCGGCGCCCTGGAGCCGATCGTGCAGCCGGTTGGTCAGGGTGTAGCCCATCACGCAGGGGTTGTCCGGGGTCGCCTCGGCCGGGCACTCGTAGTCACCGGAGAGTTCCCACATCATCACGCCACCCGCGCCCTTGCGGTTGACGTAGTCCACGACGTGGTCCAGCCCCTCGGTGTCCTGGATGGAGAGGTAGGTCTTCTTCTCCGGGTTCCACAGCCAGGCGGTGCGGGTGGTCGCGTCCCAGTGCCGGTCGTACGTGCCGGTGCGCCGGTCGTTCGGGTCGCTGTCCGGGGCGAGGCCTACCGCGTTGGCGTAGCGGGGGGTGAGGTCGCGTTCCAGGTTCTTGGCATGCCACATCGGGTTGACCCCCGCACCGACCTCCCGACCGTTGGCGTCGCGGTCGTGCCAGATGTTGTCGATGCCGACCGCGCCGTCGCCGCAGGGACGGACCAGGCCGGTGCCCGGCTGGCAGGTGCTGCCGACGGATCTGCCCCACATGCCGTTGCTGCCGCCGGTGACGTTGCGCCAGCCCCGGCTGTAGTACGGGATGCCGATGTTGATGCGTCCGGCCTGCATGGCGCCGCGCAGGTGGTGGAAGGCCCAGTCGGTGTTGAAGTAGCCGATCTTCTGGTATTCCGGTGTGGAGTACAGGTCGCTCAGCTCCGGGTCCTTGCCGTCGTCGTGCAGGGCGGCGTTCGGGCCGACCACGTCGTTCCAGGAGCCGTGGTAGTCGTACGCCATGAGGTTTGTGTAGTCCTGGTAGCGCAGCGCCTTCTGGTTCTCCATGCCCCGCACGAGATAGCCGGAGGCCGACGTGGCGGAGGTGAGGAGGTAGTAGCGACCGTTGGTCGCGGACGCCCGGTCCAGCTTCTCGCGCAGCGTCTTCATCAGGGCCGTGTACGAGGTCGGCAGTCCCTTGCGGCGGGGCCGCGCATCGCCCCAGTCGTTCGGGTTGCCGGTGTCGTCCAGCACCGTCGGGTACTCGAAGTCGATGTCGACGCCGTCGAAGCCGTACCGGCCGAGGAAGTCGACGACCGAGTCGGAGAAGGTGTTGATGCCGGCCTGGTTGGTCGTACCGTCGGCGTTGGTGGTCATGCCGTAGAAGCCGCGGCTCTCCGCCCAGCCGCCCACCGAGATCAGCGTCTTCACCCGGGGGTGCAGACGCTTGTAGGTGGTCAGCAGGTTGAAGTGCCCCCGGTACGGCAGGCTCTGGTCCATCTCCGTGCCGGGGACGGACCAGGTCATACCGGTGGCCGGGTTGTTCGGGCCGTCCGCACCGACCGAGATCCGGTTGTTCTCGACCCGGGCGAACGCGTAGTTGATGTGCGTCAGCCGGGACCACGGCATGTTCTTGACCAGGTAGTAGGGCTTGCCGTCGGCCCCGGTGCGGCTGCCGTTGAAGTAGCCGATCACCCGGCGGCTCCGGCCCTGGCCGAGCCACTCCCGGCCGTCGCCCTGGTAGACCCGGCAGTAGGGGGTGCTGGTGCCGGCGGTCGGGATCATGCCGTCCGGGCGGCACTGCGCGTGGTCGGTCGGCACCACCGGCCGGGTGCCTCCGTTGTCACCGCCGGCATGCTGCTCCATCGGGTCGCCGGCCCCGCCGTTGCGGCTGCCGCCGGCCCGACCGGCGGGATTGCGGGTGACGATCTCGTCGATCAGCTTTCCGCCCGGGAAGTCCATCATCACGATGCCGAGCCGGTCCATGGTCTGGCGTCCACCGAAGTTGCCCGCCCGGTTCGGGTAGAACTCCGGGCACCTGTCGTTGCTGGCCCGCAGGCACTGGATGAGGAACTCGTTGACCCCGGTCGCCGTCGGGGTGCCACCGGCGACCGTGTACGGGTGGGCCCAGTCCCCCGTGCCGCTGGTGTAGTTCAGGTAGAGCGAGCCCGGCTCGTGGTCGTGCCGGGTCTGCTCGCCACGGTTGGCGTCCCACACCCCGTTGGTCTTGCGCAGGTGCGCCCGGACCTTCTCCCACTTGTCGTCGATGTCGCTGACCTGGGGAACGCTGTAGTCGTCCTGCGCGTAACCCTCGTAGGAGCCGCCGGCCGGGTAGAGCTGCCCGATGCCGTAGCCGCCGTAGATGCCGCCGGCCGGTCCGCGGAACCCGAGCAGGACGATCTTCCCGCGTACGGCGCCGAGGGTCGGCGTGGTCGTCTGTTCGACACCGTTGACGGAGTTGCTCCAGAACAGGCTTCCCCAGGCCCTGCCCTGCCTGGTCTCGTCACCGTTGCCGGTGTGGTAGCGGCCGGTGAGGTACGAGTCGAAGACCTTCCGGCGCCACTCGGTGCTGTCGTAGCCCTGCGCGTCGGCACAACTCGCTCCGCTGCCCAGGCACTCGGCCTTGAGGTTCAGCAGCAGCGTCTCGGTCGGGTTCGCCCGCAGAAAGGTCTCGATCTTCGTGAGCACGTCGGTGAAGTTGGCCCACTGGTAGTAGACCCCGTGGTGGACGGTGAACGTCAGTCCGGCGTCACCCTTGTCCACCCGGACCCGGATGTCGATCGACCGGATGCCGGCGTCCAGTTGGGTGGCAAGGGTCTCGGCGCTGTAGCCGTGGCGTTCCTGCGTCTGGGTGAGGCTCGTCGAGATGAACTCGCAGTCGCCGTTACCCGCCGACTGGCCGCAGAGCGCGAGGGTGTCGTGGGTGCCGGGAATCGATAGGTCGGCCAGGCTGGCGTCGTCCGACACCCGGGACATCCAGTCCCGGTTCGCTTCGGAGGCTGATTCGATGGTGCCGTAGTGGTCGTTGGCGAAGGCCGGTGCGGCCGGTCCGGCGACGGCTGTCGCGGTCGTCGCGACCAGGGTGGTGGCGAGCAACGCGACGACCAGCCGTGGCGGCCGTGTGCGCCGCGACCACCTGAGGTTCGGCCTCTTCGCCGAACCCGGTGGGGCGGATGCTGAGTGTGTCGTCGACATGGCAGACCTCCGGCAGGCGTGATCGCGCGCACGACCACGCATCGATGGAACTGCCTGAAGTCTTGGCACCGCGCCGCGTCGAGACATCTGTCAAATGACGACTGGTCTTCTTACTCGCCCGCGCCGTACGGCCGGAGCGGTGCAGGTGGCGCGTCAGCTCGCCTACCCACCGAAGCGGGCGCGGATGTCGCTCGGGTAGGACCCCTTCTGCCAGATCACCGAGAATCGACCCGTCGGGCTGGACGCCGGCTGCGCGTAGCGCCCGTCCGGGGCGAGGATCTCGGGCGCCCCGAACACGCCGTCCGACCCGATCGTCCGGGCGTGCACCTGGCTTGTGGAGAAGTCCGGGCTGGGTGCCTGCCAGGTGACGAGGCCGTCGCCGTCGTCGTCCAGGGTGAGCTTCGGCCAGTCGCCGGCGCCGAGCCGGGTGACCGGGCCGAGGGCGCCGGTGCTGGAGATCGAGCGGGCGAAGACCTGCCTGCCGTCGGAGGTCCAGCGGCCCCAGGTCAGCACCGCGTCACCGTCGAGGTCGCCGGCGAGTTCGTCGAAGAGCGTCAGCTCGTGGGCGGCCGGCGACACGCTGATGACGCTGCCCAACGTGTCGGTGTGGCGGTAGTGCCGCACCCGCAGGCGAGGCAGTTCACCTTCTTTCACCCAGCGGTAGCTGATCACCGCGTCTCCGTCCCGGTCCAGAGCGAGGGAGACGCTCGCGTACCTGATATCGGTGGCCGTCCCGGCGATGACGCGCAGCGGTGCGACGCCCTCCGGGCGGACCCGGCGCGCGACGACCCGCTCGTAGCTCTCCGTCCAGGCGACGACGGCGGTCCCGGTGCGGTCGACGGCCACGACCGGCTGGTCGACGCCGACGCCCAGGGTCAGCTCCGGGCCGAGCGAGCTGTCCGCGCCGAAGTAGCGGGCCTTCGTCGTGTACGCGCCGTCGCGGATCTCCGTCCAGGTGACAAGCGCCAGACCCGAGGGGTCGACCGCGACGGCCGGACTGACCCCGTGCCACGTTGCGATCATCTGTAGCGGCCCCAGGTCGCCGGTGGCGGACACCCGCCGGCCCGCCACGAGACCGTCCTGTGTCCACACCACCGCGGAGTCGCCGTCGTCGTCGGACGCGACCTTGGGCCAGGACGCGGACGCGCCGAGCGGCGACAGGGTCTGGACCGGCCCGAGCACGCCGTCGACCGACACGGTCTGCGCCTTCACCTGGTCGTAGCAGCCGCTCGCGGCGCTGTCGCAGCCAGCCCAAGCGAGCAGTGCGTCACCCTGCCGGTCGACCGCGACGAAGGGCTGGTCCTGCCCGCTCCAACCGGCCTCCGACACGACCTGGGTCGGGGACCAGGTGGCCGCCCACGCCGGTGCCGGGATGACCGCCACGGCGGCCATCGCGCCGACCACGGCGGCGGTGAGCTGTCGCGCGCGCCGTCTGGCCACTGCTCGGTCTGCTCGGTGCATCGTCGCCCCCTCGATCGATGAACGTGGTTGATCCAGAGCATCGTGCCATCGACTCGGCGGCACCGCTCGCCGGAAGCGGGTACGCGAAGCGCCCCGACCCCTCTGCCCGCACTCAAGGCGATGGGTCGGCCCGCCGTACGAACGGCAGGCTGACCCGCACCCTGGACCTGATCAGAGCACTAGCAGGGCTTGGCGTACCGGTACGGGTCGAACTCCACCCAGCTCGCGCCGGCTCCGTCGACGAAGCCGTGGGCTTCGTTGCCGTTCTGGTCCAGTAGATAGGCCCAGTAGCTCGGAGTCTGGTTGTTGTAGACGGACCCCCAGCCGTTCCAGTTGAACAACGCGTAGTTGCGGCAGGCGTACATCACGAACCTGGGTCGCGCAGGAGCAGCCGGGCCAGCGCGAGATGCTGCGCCGGTGCGGGTGGCATCGGGCCGGCTGCCCTGTCCAGGACGTCGCGTGACGCCCGGTCGCTCGCGCCGACCGTGGGCGGAGCGCTGCGGAGGCGTTCGTCGTCGGCGTCCGGCCCGGCGTAGGTGAGATTGTCGCGCAGGGTGCCCGTGAAGACGTGCGTCTCCTGCGACACCAGGCCGATCCAGTCGCGTAGCACGGCGGGGTCCAGGTCGGCGACATCGACCGTGGTGTCCGGGCCCGGTGATTCTTCGCAGTCGTGGCGATCGCGATCCCGGGTGCGGCCCGGACAGCGGGGACGGCGTCAGGCTGCGGGCGGGACGATGATGGTCTTACCCGGCAGCTCACCCGCGCCGGCCTGGGCGTGCAGGGCGGCCAGGTCGGCAAGCGCCACTCGCTGAGCGACCTGGATCCGCAGCTCACCGGTGCTGACACGCGCGGCCAGGTCGGCGAGCTGGTCGGCATCGCTGCGGACGAAGAGGTCGATGCCGCGTACATTGCGTTCTTCGTCGGAGGGGGCGGGCATCCAGACTGTGGTGTTGACCAGGGCGCCGCCGTCACGGATCAGTGGCACAAGCGCGGCCAGCTGCTCCGGGGTGACCGGCGCGAGGTTGAGGACGAGGTCGACCGGTTCGGTCACCGCCCCGGTCACGTCGGTGGTGGTGTGGTCGATCACCTGGTCGGCACCGGCGGCCTTGACACGCTCGGCGCTGCTGGGGCCGGCCGTGGCCAGCACCTGGGCCCCGATCTCCTTGGCCAGCTGCACCGCGTACCCGCCGACTGCACCGCTGGCGCCGTTGATCAGCACTCGTTGGCCGGCGGTCAGCTTGCCGTGCTCGAACAGCGCCTGCCACGCGGTCAGCCCCACCAGCGGGAGCGCCGCCGCGTCGGCCAGCGGCACGTTCCTGGGCGCCCCCGTCAAGATCTCCGCGGGCGCGATGACGTACTCGGCGGCCGCCCCCACCCCGGTCATCGGCAGGAAACCGATGACCTCGTCACCGACTGCGACCTCGTCCACGTCGTCGCCGAGCGCGTCGACAGTGCCGGCGACGTCGATACCGGGGGTGTGCGGCAGCTCGACCGGGATGGGACCCTGCATGAAACCCGCACGGATGTTGCCGTCGACACCGTTGAAGGACGTCGCGGCGACACGGATGCGCACCTGCCCGACGCCGGGGGTGGGCTGCTCGACGTCCTCGTAACGCAGAACCTCGGGGCCGCCGTACTCGTGAAAACGCACTGCCTTCATCGCTGAACCTGCTTCCGTGAGAGCGCCGTCTTGGCGAACTCAATCTGGCAGGATCCGGCACGGTTATCCTGGGCCGGCTTGGCCCACCTTGATGATGGCGGGTGGGCCTGCGTCGACGACGATCTCGGCCAGACGCGCCGCGTCGGCCGACCCCGGCGCCGCGGTGAGCAGCAGAGCCCCCAGGTCGTCGCCCGGGATGGCGAGCAGGCTGCCGACGAGCGTGACAGCGGTCCCGTCCGGATGGACGAACGCGGCACTGCTCTCGTAGGCGGTCACCGGTCGTGGCGCGCGCCACAGGGTGTCGAACAGGCGGCTTCGGGTCCGCATCTCCTCCACCAGCGCGGCCAAGGACACGTCGGCGGGGTACCGCAGCACCGCGGCCTGCAGACGGAGGACGAGAACCGCCTGATGATCTGTCGCGTCAGCCGTGGACTGCTGGAAGCCGTCGAACGGAGCGCAGAACGTCCGCCAGGCGACGTTCCACTCCCAGGGTTCCCCGGTGAGGTTCCAGTGCCCCAGGGCCAGGAACGCGCTGTTCACCGCGACCAGGTTCATCGCCGCGTCGGAGACGAACATCGGGGTGTCGGTGAACCGCTCCAGCAGCCGCATCGCCCCCGGGCCGACCTCGTTCGGCACCCGGCCGTCCGCGGCGGCGTACCCGGCCAGCGCGCAGAGCCGCTCGTAGTCGGCCCGCTCGACCCGTAACGCGCGAGCGATGGCATTCACCACGCCGACCGACGGGTGGCTGCGCCCCTGCTCCAACCGGCGTACGTAGTCCGCGGACATGCCCGCGAGCTCGCCGAGTTCCTCCCGCCGAAGCCCTTGCACCCGCCGACGCCCGACCGGCAGCCCGACAGTCGTCGGCGCCGTACGCTCCCGCAGCTGGCGCACCGCAGCGCCGAACTCGTCCCGTTCCACGACCCAAGTGTGCCCGGCCGAGCAGTGCGCCCCTCCCGCTCGGGCGGCCGTGATCCACCTCGCAGCACTTGCCCCTCACATCAACGTGAGGTTCTAGCGTTGTCGGCATGCAGATCAACGGCTCAACAGCTCTCGTGACCGGCGCCAACCGCGGACTCGGCAAGGCCTTCGCCGAGGCACTCCTCGCCCGCGGCGCCACCGTCTACGCGACCGCGCGTCGCCTGGAGAGCATCGACATCCCCGGTGCGACAGCACTCCAGTTGGACATCACGGATCCAGCGTCCATCGAGGCCGCGGCCGGCAAGGTGGGCGACCTCGACATCCTCGTCAACAACGCCGGCACCTCCACGGAAGCCCCGCTGCTCGGTCCCTCGACGGAGAACATCCGCCGCGACTTCGACACCAACTTCTGGGGCACCCTCAACGTCACCCGCGCCTTCGCGCCGAGGCTGGCCGGTGGCGCCATTCTGAACGTCATCTCGGCGCTGAGCTGGTACACCTTCGCCCCCGGCAGCAACGGCTACGCCGCCTCCAAGGCCGCCGAGTGGTCCCTGACGAACGGTATCCGCCTCGAGTTGGCCGACCAGAAGACCCTGGTCACCGCCCTGGCGCTGGCGATCGCCGACACGGACATGATGGCGGGCATCGACATCCCCAAGCTCCCGCCTCACGAGGTGGTCACCCAGGCTCTCGACGGACTGGAAGCGGGCAAGATCGAAGTCATCGCCGACGAGCCCACCGCCAGGGTCAAGGCCTCCCTCTCCCGCGACCCCTCCCTCTTCTACGCCGACATCACCGGCAACCTCTTCGGGTGATCTCGCCAGCACCACGCCTCCGCGTGGACCGCGGTCGCCACGTCACCGTTTGCGTCGAGGTCCGACCATAGGATCGGCGAACATCGATCGGAATACGTTCGCCGTCCCTTGCAGGAGGTGTCGTGCCGGACCTGATCGTGGCGCTCCGACAACGGATCGACGTCAATGCCCCGCGCGCCGTCGACGCCTACCAGCGAGAGGTGCCCGAGTACGCGTCGCCGGCGCCGGAGCAGCTCACGCACATGCTCGACTTCGCGCGTTTCATCCGGCGGGTGAGTCTGGAGCGCGTACGGGACGACACGCCGCTCGACGAGGACGACCTGGCGGCCATCGGTAACGTCGGCCGACGACGGGGCGAGGATCGGCTCTCGCTGGCGTCGCAGCGGCAGGCGCTCAGCACGCATACCGCACTGATGCTGCGCGATGTGGTGGAGACCGCCAGCAGTGCGGCGAGCCCGATGCCGAACACGCGACGTCTGAGCATCTTCCGCTCCTACGAATCGTTCCCCCGAAGTGGCAGGGGAATGAGAAACATGGTGAGGAACTATTCAGCGAAGGGCGTGCCGGCGTCTTCGTGAACAATCGCAAACCTGCGTCCTGGTCGACTCCTGTCATTGTCACGCCGCACAACGGGAGGCGCCGCCCCTGACAGGTGGGCACCCTGGCTGCGGGTGAGCGGGATGGTTGCTCGATCCGCTGTCCTGTCCGGGCCCTTGTCCGGGACAGCCGTACCGCCGCTGGTGAACCGCCGCGCGGCTGTCCCGGACGCGACGGCGCGATTGCCGGTCAGCACCCACGGATATCTGATGGGTGTCAGCGAGGCAGTCACAAGGATCGCCTCAATTCACCGATTACGAGGTGAACAGCATGAACGAGAAGACGATGGCCTACGAGGCCCCCGCGCTGGTCGAGGTCGGCGACTTCACCGAACTCACCCGCATCACCAACGCCGGCGAGTGGTCCGACCTGTGGGGCGGATGGTGGGACCTCTGAGTCGAATCGACCTACCTACCGGTGGACGACTGACGCGCATCACCTGACGCACGTCGAACACCGCATCCACGCGCCGGGGTGGTCGGCCAACTGCACCAGGGCTGACCACCCCGGCGTCATGCGTCCAGACGGAACTCGCCGAAGGGAACGGACATGCGGTTCATCATCCTTTCCGACCACGAGTCGTCGGCGGCCCTGGCTCGGCGCCATGGCGGCGAACAGACGATCCGGCATCCGTCCGGACGGCCGTGGATCGTCGGAGACTGGGAGCACGACGACATCGTCGTGGCCCGTGCCGGTGACCGTGCCCTGGCGCTCCTGGGCCGGACCGCCGAGACCAGCGAGAGCCTCACTAGGCGCCTCGACGCCGTCCGAGGCGTCGCCGACCTGGACTCGGTCGCAAGGAGTGTGCCGGGCTGCTATCACCTCATCGCGTCGGTCGGCGGGGTCACCCGGGCACAGGGCAATCTGTCCAACCGCTACCAACTCTTCACCGGGACGGTCGACCGGGTCGCGGTCGCGGCCGACCGCGCCGACACGATCGCCGTCCTGACCGGCGCCGGCATCGACCATGAAGCCGTCGTGCTGCAACTCGTCGCACCCTTCGGGCCGCCGTGGCCGCTGCGGGAGCGATGTGTCTGGCAGGGCGTCGAACAGGTCCCGGGCGGACGTTTCGTCGTCCTGCACGGCGGTGAACCGGTCGCGCGATGCCGTCGATGGTGGACGCCGCCGGAGCCGGAGCTGTCACTTGCCGACGGTGCGCAAGCCGTGCGGACCGCACTTGTCGCGGCCGTCGCCGCACGCGTCCCGCGCGACGACGGGTCGCTCAGCGCTGATCTCTCCGGCGGTCTGGACTCGACAAGCCTCTGCTTCGCCGCCGCCGCCACCGGGGTCGACCCGACGACGTTCCGCTTCGCGCCGTTGGACGAGTCGAACGAGGACGAGCGGTGGGCGGGGTGGTGCGAGGAACTACTGCCGGGCAAGCATCTGGTGGTCCCGGGCGACGCGGCGCCCTCCTGGTACGAGGTCACCGAGGATGACGACATCGAAGGACCGTTCCCGTTCGTCCGTACACGGGCACTGGCCGGGTTCATTGCGGCGCACGTCGGGGCCTACGGCTCCCGGCGTCACCTCCAGGGGATCGGCGGCGACGAACTCTTCTCCGCCAGCACGTTGACCCTGCACGATCTGGCTCGGCGCCATCCCACCGCCGCCGCACGGCAGATCCTGACCACCAAGGCGATGCGCCGCTGGTCGGTCGCCACGACAACCCGTTTTCTCCTCTCCGGCGTGCCCTACCACCGGTGGTTGGCGCGCAGCGGCCGGCTGCTGACCGCGCCGCCCCATCAGATGACGCACGCGAACTGGGAGATCGCCACGACCCTCCCGCCGTGGATCACCGCGGACGCCGCGGATGTCGCGCGACGCCTCTACCGGGACATGGCCGCGAGCCGACCCCGACCGGAGGCCACCCCACCCGCGCAGCACGAGATGATCCGGATCACCCAGTTCAACGGGGCGGCTGCACGGCGCAGTTCGCGGGTCGCCGAACGTGCCGGCGTCACACTCGAGAACCCGTACCTCGATGACCAGGTGCTGAACGCGGCGCTGTCGGTACGCTTCGCCGACCGGATGGTCGGCGGCCGGTTCAAGCCGGTGCTCGGCGAGGCGATGCGGGGCATCATCCCCAACGGGTTGCTCGACCGGCGGACCAAGGGCGACTACAGCGCCGAACAGTTCGCCGGGCTGCGTCGGCACCGCGGCGATCTGCTCACGCTCTTCGACGACGCCGAACTGGCCCGGATGGGTCTCATCGACGCCGATCGGCTGCGCGCCGACGTCTTCGGCGTCCTGCCGAGCGCAAAGCCACTGATCCCGTTCGAACGGACCCTGTCCTGCGAGGCATGGCTTCGCGACGTGGCCCGAGCCGCCTGAAGGAGAAGGATGAGATGACTCTCGCACTGGCTCCAGAAGTGACAGCCGCCGACACCAGCAACGGACTTGTGCTGCTCGACCAACGGTCCGGCCGCTACTGGCAGCTCAACGGCACCGGAGCGGCGACCGTGCGGATGCTGCTCGATGGCCGCACACCCGACGGTGTCGCGGCCGCCCTCGGCGAACGGTTCCCCGACTGCGGGGAACGCGTGCAAGCCGACGTGAATGCGCTTGTGAGTGCCCTACTCGACGCGAGGCTGGTGCAGTCATGCCAGCCGGAGTGATGATCGAGCGGCCTACCACTCCGCCGCTGTCGCTCGTGCCGGGCGCAGCCGCCGCCGCCGGTCTGGGCCGGGTGCTGGCACGGGTCACACCGCACCGGCTCCGCAAGGTCCTGGAGTTCGCCCGCCGGGGTGCCCGCCCGGCGACCGAGGCGGAGGCCGCCCGTGCGCGAAACGCGATCGTCGCGGTCAGCCCTCGCTGCCGGGGCCAGTGGTGCCTGCAACGGGCCATCGCCGCCGCGCTGCTGTGCCGGGCGGGAGGCAGCTGGCCGCAGTGGTGCACCGGCGTACGGACAGACCCGTTCCAGGCCCATGCCTGGGTTGCGGTCGACGGCCGGCCGGTTGGAGAGCCCGGCTCCGACATCGACTACTTCCGGGTGATGATGGTGGTGCCGCCGCTCGGGCAGGACGCGTCATGAGGGTCCTGGTGTGCACCTACGGCAGCAGGGGTGACACCGAGCCCTACCTCGCTCTCGCCTGCGCGCTCAACGCCGCCGGCCACGACGCGATCCTCGGCGCACCCTCGACCTACGCGGGTCTCGCCGCACACCACGGCGTGGAGTTCGCCGCCCGCGACGCCGGGCTGCTCAACCTCATCCACGACCCCCGGATACGCCGGCAGATCGAGGACGGCAGGGCGTCGGGTCGCCATCCGGACCTGGCTCTGGAGATCCGAGACCGGCTGTTCCCCGCCCATCTCGCGGGCATCCTGGAGGCCGCAGCGGACGCCGATCTGATCGTGCACCGCGCCGACTACGGGCACCACGTCGCCGAGAAGATCGACGTGCCGAGCGTGCTGGGCCTGCTCAACCCACACGGTGTGACCTCGGCCTACTACCCGACCGTCGACGCGTTGGGCGCCGAAGCGCCCCGACCGCGCGACGACGGGCCCAGCCGCGAGAACCTGCGCACCCATGTGCGGGCGCGGCTTCGGGGCGAACCGGCCGCGACGAGGCAGTGCGTCGAACGGTGGCGGGAGCGGGACCTGGGGCTGCCGCCCCGGGCGGGTATGCACGACAGGTTCCATCAGGTCGACAACCGGCCGGTTCCGGTCCTGCACGCCTTCAGTCGGCACCTGGTCGAACCGGCACCCGACTGGCCACCATGGGTCCACACCACCGGATTCTGGTTCCTGCCGACCGACCGGGTGGCGCCGCCGCCGAGTCTGGTGAGATTTCTGGACCAGGGCGCGCCGCCGGTCTTCTTCGGCCTGGGCAGCCTGGTGGGCTCCGACCCGCGACGGACCGGCCGGATGGTCGTCGAGGCAGCCCGCCGCGTGGGCGTACGTGCGGTGGTCGTCGCCGGCGCCGGTGGCATCGCGATCGACGATCCCGACGACACCAACGACGTCCTGGTGATCGACGACGTGCCGTACGACTGGCTGTTCCCCCGGGTCCGCGCCGCCGTCCACGCGGGTGGTCTGGGTACCACCCACCACGCGCTCGCCGCGGGCCTGCCGCAGGTCACGCTGCCTTTCCACGCGGAACAGATGAGCTGGGCGACGCACCTGCACGCCCGGGGTGTCGCGCCACCACCGATCTGGCAACGCGACCTGGACACGACCGTGCTCAGCACCGCCCTCCGGGCCTGCCTCACCGATCCCGCCCACACCCGCGCCGCCCAGACGCTGGGCCGCCACCTGCGCGCCGAGGGCGGGGCCGCCGCCGCGGTCGAGGTCCTGGAAGCCACCTACGATCCGCGGCGTGCAAGAAAAGGAGGAACGGCATGAGTACGCTCCGCGAGCCGACAGATCTTCGCGCGCTGATCCGCTCCGCGGCTGCCGGAGACGAGGCGGTGGCACAGGTCATCTCCCAGCTCGGGCCGGCCCGCGTCGCGGCGACCCTTGTCGACGAGTTGGTCAGCCGAGCAGACCTCGGCGAGGTCGGCCCGCTACCGGGACCGGTGACGGTCACGTTCCACTTGGACTTCGGTGGTCGTACCCTGGCCCACTCGGTGTCCGTCGAGGAAGGGCGCACTCACCACGGTCCCGCCCGCCCCGACGACACACGGCCCCTGCTTGTCGAACTGGAACTCGTCGCGTTGGCCAGGGCGGTGTTTGGTGGGTCACTGGCTCCCCACGCACTGGGTCGACGCATCGACTGGGGCGATGTCGACGACCCGCGCGAGTTCGCGCGCGGCGTCGCCGCCGCTCCCGTGGTACAGCGGTTGCTGCGCGGCGCGACAAGCGAACCCGCGCGACTCGACGAGCTGGCACTGGCCAACGGCTCCGACAAGTGGGCCCCGCACTTCTACACCCCGATCTACCAACGACACTTCGCGCCGCTACGCGAGCAGGAGCTCACCATCGTCGAGTTGGGCATCGGCGGGTACGCCATTGCGGGCAGCGGCGGTGGTTCGCTGCGGATGTGGAAGCGGCACTTTCCCCGAGCGCTGGTGTACGGCGTCGATCTGTTCGACAAGAGCGCAGCCGCGGAACAACGCGTGTTCCCTCTCCGGGGCGACCTCTCCGACCCCGACTTCGTCGGCAGCCTGGCGGAGAAGCTCGGCCCACTCGACATCGTCATCGACGACGGCAGCCACGCCTGCGCCGACGTGATCCTCGCCTTCAACATGCTGTTCCCCGCCCTTCGTCCCGGCGGCCTCTACGTGATCGAGGACCTGCAGACCTCCTACTGGCCCTCCTACGGCGGCAACGCGACGAACCTGCACGACCCCAGGACCAGCATGGGTTTCCTCAAGCAGCTACTCGACGGCCTCAACCACGAGGAGCACGACGCCGCGGACAGCTCCAGACCCACCCGGTACGACAACACACTTGTCGGCGCGCACTTCTACCACAACGTCGCGGTGCTGGAGAAGGGCCGCAACGCCGACGGCCCGATGCCCCGTTTCGTCCGGCAGCGTCCAGTGACCTGGGTCGACCGGCGGGAGGTGCCAGCGTGAGCGCCATCGTCGCCGAGTCGCTGCACAAGTCCTACGGCGGCGTCGAGGCCGTCGACGGCCTCGACTTCAGTGTCGCCCCGGGCGAGATGTTCGGATTCCTCGGCCCCAACGGCGCCGGCAAGTCGACGACGATCGCGATGCTCTGCACCCTGACCCGGCCGGAAAGCGGCCACGCCAGCGTCGCCGGGTTCGACGTCGCGCGGTCGCCCACCGAGGTACGCCGACGCATCGGCCTGATCCTCCAGGAGAGCACCACCGACGGCGACCTCACCCTCATGGAGAACCTCCGACTGCACGACCACCTCTACGGCCTGCCCCGCCGCACGTTTCCCGCTCGGGCCCGGCACCTCCTCGGCCTCTTCGGTCTGGCCGAACGCCGTGACCGGCTTGCCAGGACCCTCTCCGGCGGCATGCGCCGGCGTCTCGAGATCGCCCGGGGCCTGCTACACGAACCGACGGTACTGTTCCTCGATGAACCGACCGCCGGCCTGGACCCGCACAGTCGGGCCGACGTGTGGAACCACATCCACGCGCTTCGCCGCGAGCGCCCGCTCACCGTCTTCCTGACCACGCACCACCTCGAGGAGGCTGAACACTGTGACCGGATCCTGATTCTCGACCGGGGCCGGGCGGTGGTGCGCGGCACACCAGAGGAGCTCAAGGCGACGGTCCGCGCCGACGTCGTGCGGCTGAACACCGCCGACGACACCCGGGCGGCGGCGCGGATCCGACGCACCTTCGCGTGCCACGCTACCGTCGACGCGCAGGGGGTCCGGGTGGTCACCGAGAACGGCGCGGCCCTCGTACCCCGGCTGTGCGCGGCCCTCGATACGCCCATCAACGCGGTGCACGTCTCGCCTCCGACACTCGACGACGTCTTCCTGCACCACACCGGGCGGGCGGTCCAGGAAGGTGGGGACCTCCGATGAGACCAAAGACAGCGGCACCCCCGAACAGCACTGCCGCGCCGGTCGACCACGCCCTGCCCACGGGTGGGTCGCTCACCCGCGAGCTGCGGGCGGTCTGGGCCCTGTGGCAGCGGGAGATGCTGCGTCTCGTACGCAGCCGCGCGCAGGTGGCGATGACCCTGCTGAGCCCCCTGCTGTTCCTCTTCCTGCTCGGACCCGGCCTGGACACCATGCTCGACACGCAGGCTACCGGCGTGGCAGGCGCCGCTACGGGCAGCTACGTGTCGTACCTCTTCCCCGGAATCCTGATCATGGCCGTACAGATGCCGGCACTGCGTGCCGGCGGTGCCATCGTGCGGGACCGGGAGGCAGGGCTGCTGCGCGCGACCCTCGTCGCGCCCGTGCGCCGCGACACCCTGCTCGTCGGCCGCTGCATGGGCGGTGCGAGCGCCGCCGCACTCCAGGCCGCGCTACTGCTGATCCTCGGACCACTGGTGGGGCTGCCCGCCGACCCGGACCTGCTCCTGCTGCTCTTCTGCGCGATGTGGCTCATCGCCTTCTCCCTGACGATGCTCGGCGCGCTCGCCGCCGTACTCGTCCGCCGGGTCGAGACCTTCCAGGCAATGCTCGGCATGCTGACCCTGCCGCTGGTGATGCTCTCCGGCGCGCTGTTCCCGGTCGGTGCCCTGCCCGGGTGGCTGACTCCGATCATCCTGGCCAACCCGCTGACCTATGCGGTCGACGCGATCCGCCGGATGTCCTCCGTAGACGGCGTCGCCTCCGTACCGAGCGGCCCGACCTGGGGTGGCTGGCAACCACCCGTCGCCCTCGAACTCGCCGCCATGGTGCTGCTGGGTCTGCTCGCGCTCGTGGTCGCCGCCCGTCGCTTCAACCGGACGGACTGACCGCCCAACCCGGTCCGCACCGGCTGAGGACCGACACCCGTCCTGGCCGTGTGTGGGGATCAGGACGAAGTCCGCCGCACCACCCTACTTCGGTCCACGCTGCCGAGAAGTCGTTGCCTGCCAACACATTCACTTCGGTAGTCTCTGACGTGAGTCCGGTCAGGACAGTGCCGTCCTGCCGGGCCGTGCGGGGCCGCCACGCCCCGCATGCCTACCGCGGGGGGCGGCAGATGTCAGACGATGACGTCGCAATCGACATGACGGGCGTCGAACAGATACTCCTGCAACTGCGTCGGCTCAAGCAGGAGTCCCAGCTGACCTACCGCGAGTTGGAGAGCCGCGCCGCCGCAGTCGGCGACGTCCTGCCGCGCAGCACCCTCGCGGGCGCGCTGCGCGGGCCGGGGCTGCCCCGCCGCGACGTTGTCGCCGCGTTCCTGCGCGCCTGCCTCAACCCGACCGACGCCGAACGCTGGCTACGCGGCTTCGACCGCCATGCCGCCGCGCACGGCTACGAGCAGTGCGGCACGCGACCGACGGTCGAGGCCGACATCACCGCCGACGCGAGCCCCGCTGCGCTGATGGCCCCGTCGACTCCACATGCCACACCGCTTCCGAGGCAGCTTCCGACGCTGGGGCGATACTTCGTCGGCCGACGGGCGGAGTTGGCACTGCTCGGCAAGGCCCTGCTTGCCGAGGACAGCCGCGTCGTCGTCGTGTCGGGGATGGCGGGCGCCGGCAAGACGGTGCTCACCCTGCGGTGGGCCCACGCCGCCACAACGGCGTTTCCCGACGGTCAGATCTTCGTCAACCTGCGAGGGTTCGGACCGCAGCCCGCGCTGACGGTATCCGCCGCGCTGGGGCAGCTGCTGGGCAGCCTCGGCGTGCCGGCCGACCATGTGCCGTCCGACGACGAACAGGCGGCGGCACTGTTCCGGTCGATGACCGCTGAGCTACGGCTGCTCGTGGTGCTCGACGACGCCCGTGACGCCGACCAGGTACGGCCACTGCTGCCCGGCGGCCGACACGCGCGGGTGGTCGTGACCAGCAGGGACCGCCTGCTCGGTCTGATCGTCCGCGACGGCGCGGGCGCCGTTGACGTCGGCGTGCTCGACGAACCCGACGCCCTTGAGCTGATCGGTCGGATCGTTGGCCCGGAGGTCCTGGCGGCGGAGCCCGCCGCGGCCCGCGACCTGGCCCGGATCGTGGGCTACCTTCCACTGGCGGTCCGCATCGCCGCCGCCGACATACAGAGCGGCCTGGCCGACCCGATCGCGACCCGGGCCCGCCAGTTGGCCGCTGGCAGTCGCCTGACCCACCTCGAAACGCGCGGCGACCCGGGCAGCGCGCTGTCCACCGCGTTCCGTCACTCCCACAGCCGACTCGAACCGACCGCCCAGCGGCTGTTAGCGCTGATCGGGCTCCTACCCATGACCGAGTTCGACCAGGCGGTGGCGGCAGCGCTGCTCGGCGTGCCGGCCAACGCGGCCGAGCCGACCGTGCTGACTCTGGCCGACGCGCACCTGCTCACCGTCGTCGGAGGCCGCGTCTTCGTGCACGACCTCGTGCACGCGTACGCGGCCGATCTGGTCGTGCGAACGGTCCCCCAGGCTGAGCAGGAAGCGGCGGTGCGCCGCGCATACGACTACCACCTGCGCCGCCTCCTCGCCGCCGGGCGACTCCTGTCGCCGCAACTGATCCAGTTGGAGGAATACAGCGGGGAGGTGTTCGGCGATTCCGGCGACGCCATCGCGTGGCTCGACCAGGAGTACGAGCACCTGCGAGCCGCCGCCCTGCTGGCCAGCGACCGCGGTGTGCCCGACATGGCCTGGCGGCTGGCCGCCGCGCTGCGGGTGCGGTTCATGTCCCATCGCGACATGGACGGTTGGTCCGCCGTTACCAGGGCCGGGCTCGCCGCCCTCCGCACTCGCCGCGCCCGCACGGGCAACGTGCTGCGAGTCCGGGCGATACTCCGCACAAGTCTGGCCCTGGCCCACCTGTTCCTGGGCGAGCCGGCCAAGGCCATGGTCAACGCGCGGTGGGGAGCGCGGTCCAGCCGCCAGGCCGGCTGGCTGCGGTGCGAAACGTCGGCCCGGTCGATCCTCGCCGTCCAGCACTCCCGCATCGGGCACATCCGGGCCGCCGAACGACAACTGATGCACGTACGCAACCGGCAGCGGGCCGCCGGCGAAACGATCGGAGCGGGCATCACGCTCAACAACCTCGGCACGGTACGGATGCTGACCGGCCGACTCGACCTGGCCGAGCCCAACCTGGAACGGGCACTCACGCTGCAGACCGCCAACAACTCCCGCCGAGGGACCGCCTCGGTATTGATCAACCTCGGCCATCTCGAACTCCAGCGGGGCTACCTCGGCTCGGCCGCGCAGCGGCTGACCGGCGCCATCGACCTCTACGAGCGGCTCGGCGACGTGGAGGGGCAGGCTGCCGCGTCGGGATACCTCGCGGTCGTACGCCTCTTCCAAGGCGACGCGACCGTCGCCCGCCAGATCGCGGTGAGCGGTCTGCGGGCCCTGCGCGGCCTCACCGATCCACACGCGCAGGCGTTGCTGCTGTGCAGCCTCGCCACCGTCCGCCGTGTGACGGGGCAGCACCGGCTGTCGATGGCCTACCTCCATCGGGCCCTGCGGTTGTCGCTCATGGCGACCTCGGCCCAGCCCTACGCGGAGGCACTCATCGGTCTGGCCCACGTCCACCTGCGTCGCTGCGAGCTCGATCTGGCCGGCGCCCGCGCGAGGCAGGCGCTGGAGTTGGCCCGCGAGGCCGGTTACCGAGGCTTCGAGGGGATGACGCTCGGCGTCCAGGCGGCGATCGCCTCCCGGGCTGGCGACCGGGCTGGTGCGGCACGGATGGCCCTGGAGTCCGCCGACATCCTGCGCGAGCGCGGGTTCAACCTGGCCCTGGCCCACAGCCTGATCGTCCACTGCGAAGCGACCGGCGACGCCGGCAACGGCCAGGAGGTCGAGGCCCTCCTGGCCGAGGCCGCGAAGGATTTCCGTTCCAGCGCCGCGTGGTGAGGGTGTCTGCCCCCTAGGGCGGCGGCCAGCGGCCGGGCGATGGTGCCTGCTCCCAGAGCGGCCGAGGCGTTGCGGGAGTGGGATGGCGTCATTCCCGCACCACGGGGCCCTCGTCCACGCGATCCGGATCGTCTGGTGCCTCTTCCCCCGCAGCGCGCCTCCCGAGCACCGGGCGACGGTGCATGATGACCTCTTCCAGCACGCTCACTCCGGCAACCACCGCGAACAGGGTCGCCAGGGCCGCCAGGGCCGGCACCAGGGGCGCGAGTGGCAGCAGGGCCAGGCAGAGCAGGCTCGCGCTGATCCGTCGTCGCGCGATTCGTCGATGGATCCGCCAGTGGGTGTAGGCGAAGGTGCCGAGGAAGAGCGCAGCACCGCCGAAGAGCACGGTCCCCTCGCTGAACGTCGGCGCCTCGACGGGCTCCATCACTACCTCGGCCAGGCCGACGGCGACCGTGATGATCGCGAAACTGAACAGCAGGTGCCCGTAGACCATGACGGAGCGGCGGATGTCTGCCTGCTGTGCGCTGCGGGCCACCGCTTCCCGGAAGGCCCGAACACCATAGATGAAGTACGCCCACCAGAGTGCGCAGACCAGAGAGTAGGAGAGGCAGATGGCGGCCAACCGGGCGAGCGTCAGCGGCTCGCCCACGGCTACCATTCCGACCTGGATCACCGACTCGCCGAGCACGAGGATGATCAACAGTCCGTAGCGGTGTGTGTAGTGCAGCGGCCGAACTCGGACCTCCTCGAGCGTCCGTCGGCCCAGCGTGGTGCCGACCACATCGGCGAGCACCGCGATCGACCAGAGCACGATTCGCGTCGTACCGTTCAGGAGGCCACCCGCCAGTTGCAGCGGACCGGCCACCAGGCCGGTCCTGTAGGTGCGGAAGACCGGGGACCGCCAGCCGCCCGGTGTGCGCAAGGCCATTGCCGCCAGCAGCACCCGCATCGTCAGGTAGACACCGACGAATAGCAGGCCCCTGTCATCGAAGGCGCCGGGGACCGTCAGCGCCAGTAGCAGACTGCCGAGCCCGAGGGCGAAGACCCCGGCCCGGTCGAGCGCATTGCCGACATCGCGTTGGTCGGTATAGATCGTGGTGCCGGCCCAAGCCCAATAGATGGTGACGAACAGGAGTAGTACCCTGCCGATTCCCGCCCAACTGTGATCGACGTGCAGCATGTGGGAGAACTGGGTAAGCGCGAACACGAAGGCCAGGTCGAAGAAGAGCTCTTCCCAGATAACCCCCTTTTCGGGAGGCGAGGTCGGCACGTGAGCAGCATATCGACGGTTGACCCCGAAGATCCTGCTTCACCGTATGACGAGGACCCGTTCACGGAGGATGCAGCTTTATGAGTTCCGCGCTAGGTGACTCATCGATTCGGTGCTGGTGTCGGGTCGCGTAACCCGACACGCCACGCCCCCGGTGAAGATCGACGCCGGCCTTCTCGGCTCGTACGCCCCGGAGGCCCGTCAACCCCTGAGCCGACGCGACGCCCGCCCGCAGGTGACGCCCGGATGAGCTTGGTGTCGGCGTTCGTACCGATCTGGATCCTTACCGCGGTCGGCTACGCGGCCTGTCGTTGGGGCCTGCTGGGCGAGGCGGTGGCGTCGGTGCTCGGCCGGTTCGTGTTCCACCTTGCGATGCCGTCCGCCCTGTTCCTGGCCCTGTCCCGGATGCCGCTGTCCGGGTTCGCCGGCCGCTCGCTGCTCGCCTTCGCGGTGAGCACCGTCGCGGTCATCGGGTTCGGTTGGGTCGGTGCGAGCTGTCTGTTCGGTCGCGAGCCCGGCGAACGGCCGATCTGGGGCATGGCCGCCGGGTACGTGAACTCGGCGAACCTCGGCATCCCGATCGCCACGCAGGTTCTCGGCAACGTGTCGTTCCTGGCGGAGGTGGTGCTGCTGCAGGTGCTGGTGGTGACGCCCGTGATCCTGGTCGCCCTGGACCGGCACAGCGACCCGGCCGGGCGGGTACGGGTCCGGCGGATCGCCTCCCTGCCGGTACGCAACCCGGTGATCCTGGCGTCGCTGCTCGGTGTCGCGTGCTCGGCCGCCGACCTGCGACTGCCGTCGGCGGCCGACGCGTCGCTCACCCTGTTGTCGGGCGCCGCGGTTCCGGCCGCTCTGGTCGCGCTCGGCGCGTCGCTGCACCGCACCGCGCCGTCGCGGGCCGAGCCGACCCGGCTGGGCGAGCTGGCCGTGATCACCGCGCTGAAGCTCGTCGCACAGCCGGTCATCGCGTACGCGGCCGGGCTGGCCCTGCAGCTGTCCGCGCCACAGTTGCTCGCCGTGGTGGTGTGCGCGGGCCTGCCGACAGCGCAGAACACGTTCATCTACAGCCAGGAGTACGGCGTCGGCGAAACGGTCGCCAACCGGGCGGTGGTGGTGACCACGGCGCTGTCGCTGGCCACCCTGGCCGCGGCGGCGACGCTGCTCGGGTAGGTCCGTCAACTGACTCGTCCCGGACCGCGTCTGCCCGAGACTGCCACCGATGTCGTGCCGCTCCTCCCAGAGGGGGGTGGCCTGTGCACGTCCACGTCCACGAGGGAAGTCCACGGACTTGATCAGGTCGACCCGGACAACCCGGACGCTACGTCGCCGTTGGACACGGCAGGTCAGTTGCAGGACATGGGGCACGCCTGGCCGGGTCCCGACGGCGACGGGGGTGAAGGGGTCGGGCACGTACCGCCGCACCGAGCGCGGCTGCTGGCGCGGCGGCCAAGGACGCGAGGTTTGTACCGCCCGCGTTCGGATAGACGCACACCGGCAGGCGCCGCGACGTCGCGAGACGTCTGAAGTGCGAGGTCTAGATGTCGGATGAACCGCCGAGTCGCGGCCGCTCAGAGTCGCCCCACCAGGAGCCGGGCGGCGACGAGGACGTCGTCGAGTTGCGGGTACACGGGGTGACGGGGGCCGACGCGGACGACATTCTCGACCGACCCCACGTGCATCGGGTCGCCGGCGATCACAAGGGTGGCTTCTACCGTCCACGTCCGGGCTACGGCGACTCCCGGGGTGCCTGCGGTGGCCTCCTGGAGACCTACCGGTGGAGTGAGTTGCCGAGTGGGGCCGCGGTGCGGACTCTCTCGTTGGTGTTCCTCCTACCGTTCATGTTGTGCAACGCGGCGGCGTGGATGCGGCCGAAGGCCCACACCAGCGGAGTCGTCGTATGGATCATCTGCCGGCTGCTCGGTCTGAGCCTCACGGCACTGTATGTGCTCGCTTTCGTCGGCGTGGCGGTGGACCTACTTGCCGTCAAGTGCATGTCCCGGGCTGACTGCCTGGGTGGCCGCACCTGGTTGTCCTGGCTGGGCGGTCAGCCGATCGGGCTGCGGGTGGCGCTGCTTGCGCTGGCACCCATCGCCGCGATCTGGGCCCTGTCGGTGGCCGGCTCGCGGTGCGGGCACTGGTACGACAGCTTCATACCGCCGGCGGAGACGACGGTCGACACCGCGCTCGGCGCTATCGGCACCCCGAACGCTTCACTGGGGGTGCGGCGACTTCCCGCCATCCACGTGGCGGTGGGTCTCGCGGTGCTCGACCTCAGCCTCCTCGCGCCGTCCTGGTCGGCGCGAGGTGCCGACGTCGTTGACGTCCTGCTCGTCGCCGGGGCCCTGGGCGTCACAGCCGGCAGCGTGCTGCTGCTCTGCCTACCACGCGTGGTCGACGCCCCGTCCAGCCCCGCCCCGATCGACGCCGTGGTCGGTGCCCTGCGGACGGCCGCCGTCGGCCTGACGGTCGTGGTCATCGGTCGCGCCGCGTTCGACCATCCCGGGTGGCCGACCGCGGAGGGGCTGCCGGGCCACACGGTGGCGGTCGTCCTCGTGTTCCTGACGCAGGGCGCCCTGCTGGCGCTGCTCGGGGTCGCGGCACTTACCGGCCGCGATCCCGGGGCACGGTGGTCCATCACGATCCGCGGCCTGGGTACGCCGCTGTTCGCATGCCTGGCCGTGGCTTTGGCGGTCAGCTTCGCCACCGAGTTCAACTATCGGGTCTCGGACTACCTGGACCGGGACATGCCCACCCCCGACGTGCTGCCGACCAGTCCGGTGCTGCCGTACAAGTGGACGATGTTCGGCTTCTTCGTGTCGATCATCGTGGCTCTGGTCACCGGCGCTGTCTTGGTGACGTACTCCCGCCGTCAGCGCAGGATCGTGGCCGACGACATCGTCCGCCGGGACTTCCCACTCGTTGATTCGCAGACCGCCGCACGACGGGTCACGGTGCGCGACGCGATCGCCCGGGCCCAGTTTACGGAGCGTCTGGGCCCTCTCGGGATGGCGTACTTCTCCGTCGCGGCGCTGAGCCTGGGCTTCACCGCTCTGGCCCTGGTCGAGTTACAGCCGGCCCTGGTGGCGCAGCACGTGGCGAGTCTGCCGGCCGACTTCGTCAGCGCCGGCACGCAGTTCGGCAGCTACCTGATGGCGCTGCTGTTCGTCGCCCTGCTGGTCACAGGACTGTTCGCATACAAGACTCTGGCGTTCCGCCGGTACATCGGTATGTTCTGGGATCTGGGCATGTTCTGGCCACGGGCCGCCCAGCCCTTCGCACCGCCCTGTTACGCCGAGCGTGCCGTGCCCGAACTCGCGCGTCGGATCACCCTGCTGACCGAGCAGGGACACGGCGTTCTGGTCGCGGCGCACAGTCACGGATCGGTGCTTGCCGTGGCGAGCATCCTGCAACTCGAGCCTCACGTGCTTCCCCGGGTCGCCCTGCTGACCCACGGCTCCCCGCTCCGGCGGTTCTACAGCACCCTCTTCCCCGCGTATTTTGGCGTGGACGTCCTGCACGAGGTGGGCAATCGAATCGGCTGGCGCTGGGTGAACCTGTGGCGTGACACCGACCCGATCGGCGGCTGGATCTTCAGCCCGGGCCGCGCGGATGACGGTTCGCCGAGGCGCCCGTCGGAGGTGGATCGCCGGCTCCGGGATCCGGAGAATCTCGACGCTCGGGGCCGAGACACGGTGTGGCCCCCGATCCGGGGTCACCGTCCGTGTGTGACGGACGACAGGTACGAAGCCGCTGTCCGCGAACTGTCTGACCGGCTCCGGGCCGGCTGGAGCAGCTAGAGCCGCAGTTGGTGGTAGCCGACTCAGCCTGCGCTGGCGGTCCGCGCTCGCCGCTCGCGCAGCCAGACCAGCAGCACCATGGCGACGTTGACGGCGCCGAGGATCAGCAGCGACGCGTCGCCGGAATCGGTGGAACGGTCGATCGCGAAGGCCTCGCCGTCCGCCATCAGGGTGTTGACCGTCGTGAACAGGACGTTGTTGGCGACGTGGAAGGCGACCGGCGCCTCGATGCCACGGCTGATGACGGCCATCAGGCCGGTGCTGATGCCGATGAACGTGTAGTAACCGAACAGCCAGGGATCGGCCGAGCCGTGCACCACGGCGAAGCCCAGGCCGGAGACGACGAGCCCGACGCCCAGGGCCGGGCGCACCGCGCGTACCCAGGACGCAGCGGCGGGCAGCACGGCACTTCGGAACATCAGTTCTTCGCCGGCGGCCTGGATCGGAGTGCTCAGCACGACGATCACCAGCATGCCGATCGTCGTGCCGCTGACACCGAAGGCGGTCCAGCCCGGGGAGTCGGGCGCGACAAGCGCCACGGCACCGATCCCGGCACCCACAAGCAACGCCGCGCCGATCAGGTAGTACGTCAGGCGGCGGGCGTCGAAGGCTCGGGGAAAGCTGATCAGGCTTCGCCACGGCACCTTGGCGATCCACACGAGGAGCAGAATCGCCAGGAGGCCGGCCGCGCCGATGCTGATGTTGACGGCCAGGAACTTCAACGGCGTCATGGTCGCCGACATCGGGTCGTCGCTGCCCTCGATGACGCCGACGACCTGATAGAGCAGCACCTGGAGGACCAGCATCACCAGCGACGGCACGAGGATGACCACGAGTGGCTTCCACCAGCTCATGCGCAGGTGGGCACCGAAGGGCCGGGAGCTGTCGACCGCCGGCCCGGATCGCTCCGACGTCAGGAGGCGCGAGCTTCCCGGATCAGGAGGGATCGGGTGTTCCGCCCCTGTCCAGGGTCCGCCGGATCGTGACGCGCTCATCGGGAGAGTCCTTTCGACGATGCTGGACGAACCCATTCCAGCGCGGACCGCGTCCGGCGGGCAGTGCCACCGCGTCACCGTGTCAGCGTGACATTTGGAGGTACGCGTCGCGGCTGGACAGCACCGCAAGGACGACCGGCGGACGTATCGTGCCGGAAGCGGTTCGTGCTGCCCGACTGAGCCGGATGCTCTCAGTTCGCCGGGATGCCGGCCCGATGCGCCAAAAGGCCCGCCTGGGTGCGGTTGTCGCAGCCGAGCTTCTCCAACAGTCGGGAGACGTATCCCTTGACCGTCGCCTCGGAGAGGCGCAGTCGTCGGGCGATCTGCTGGTTGGAGCGGCCAGCGCCGAGACAGCCGAGGACCTCGATCTCCCGTGCGGTGAGCGTGGCGACCAGCTCGCGGACCTCACTGCTCTTTGGAATCAGCTTCTCGCTCTTCCTGCGTACGGCGGCTCGGCGCACCGACCGTCCCCGGCTGGTGCTGCTGCGCCGGCTGCTCTGGCTGGGGCCGGTGATGCGCTACTCGACATCGGCTCCCGGTCCTCCTACGGCGCCGTGGTCGGACTGGGCCTGGCGATCGGGGTCGTACAGGCGATCGTCAGCGTGCTCTGGCTGCGCTCCTTCCGCTACGGCCCGCTCGAATGGCTCTGGCGGTGCCTCACCTGGTGGCAGTGGGTGCCGGTCCGCCGCGCCTGATGAGCCGTCAGCCGTTGCGCAGCCAGGTCACTCAACGACAGGCAGGCAACCGCGGAACGGGGCCGGCACGTTGTTCGTGAGCGGTACGGGTCATGGCGATCATTCCCCCGCCGGGTTGCCCTGGGCGAGACGGGAGATGTGGTCCCATGCCTCGAGGCCGGCGAGGCGGGCGGCGTACTCGGTGCGCACCGCGTTGAGGCCGTTGGTGCCGAACAGCACTCGCAGAGGCGGGTTCGGCGTATCGGCCAGGGCGAGAATCGCTCGCGCGGTGGCGGCCGGGTCCCCGGGAATGAAACCCGAACTGGCGGCGCCGGCATAGAGGGCCTCGCGGGCATGCGCGTAGGCCGGGTCCGGTGTCGACTGCGGTGAGGCGGTGGCCAGTTCGGTGGGAAACATGATCGGTTCGATCAGGGTGACGTGGATGTCGTAGGCGGCGACCTCGGCGGCCAGGGACTGGCTCATCGCTTCCAGTGCCCACTTGGAGGCTTGGTAGATGCCGAGCGCCGGGTAGGCGATCAGCCCGCCGATCGAGGAAACCTGCAGGATCCGTCCGGAACGGCGCCTGCGCATTCCCGGCAGCACGGCCCGGGTGGTCCAGAGCGCGCCGAAGTAGTTGACGTCCATCTGTGCCCGGGCCTGCTCGGCGCTGACCTCCTCGACCGCGCCGCTGAGCATGTGCCCGGCGTTGTTGACCAGCACGTCGATGCCGCCGAAATGCTGCTCGGCGGTGTGAATCGCGGCGTCGACGGCGGCCCGGTCGGTGACGTCGAGTTCCAGTGGCAGCAGTCGGCTGCCGTAGCGGTCGGCGAGCGGCCTGAGCACTGCGGCGTCGCGGGCGGTGGCGGCGACGTGATCGCCGTGCTCGAGGATCGCCTCGGTCCAGAGCGAGCCGAGGCCTCGGGAGGCGCCGGTGATCAACCAAGTACGGGTAGCAGGCATGCGATTTCTCCGTAGGTGAGTCGGTGCGCCAAGCGTCGGTCGTCGGGCGCGCGGTAGGCAGAGTGAAGTTCTCCCTGCCTACAGCGTCGAAAGCAGCGCAGACTTCTCGTCGTGGACACCCAGCAACTCGCGCAGTTCCTGCGCATCCGTCGCGAGGCCCTCAGCCCCGCCGACGTCGGTCTTACCGCAGCTGGGCGACGACGCACCCCCGGGCTGCGCCGGGAGGAGGTGGCCGGGCTCGCTGGCATCTCCACCGACTACTACACCCGCCTCGAACAGGACCGGGCCACAGCGGTGCCCTCGGAGTCGGTGCTGCGTGCGCTGACCCGCGCGCTGCGGCTGAGCCTGGACGAACGCGACCACCTCTACCGGCTGTCCGGGCTGAACGCGCCAGACCGCCGACGCGGCGATCAACACGTCGCCCCAGCCCTGCTGGCCGTCCTCGACCGGCTGCACGACGTGCCCGCCCAGGTAATGACCGACCTCGGCGACACCCTCGCGCAGAACCACCTCGCCCGCGCCGTTTTCGGTGACCTCACCGGTCGCACCGGCCCCGCCGCTAGCACCATCTACCGCTGGTTCACCGATCCGGCCGCCCGCTTCGGGTACCCGGCCGCTGATCACGCCAACGAGTCACAGGCGCTTGTCGCCGACCTGCGGGCCGCCGTCGGCCGCCGCGACGACAGCCCGGCCCGCACCCTCGTCGACCAGCTGCGCCACGCCAGCCCCGAATTCGCCGCGCTGTGGGATCTGCACGACGTCGCCGTACTGCGGTGCCGCCGCAAACGGATCCTGCACCCGGAGGTCGGCCTCCTCGAACTGAACTGCCAATCCCTGCTCGACGAGGACCGCACTCAAGTCCTCGCCCTGTTCTCACCAGTCGCCGGCACCGCAACCGCCGAGCGGCTCACCCTGCTCGGCCTCACCAGCCACCCTCACCCGTAACCCCGCGCCCCACCGAACGGGCGCCAACAGACAGCGCTGGGACGTGGTGGTGTCGCGGTGAGTTCAGCCTTCCTCCATCGCGACGCACCAAAACAATTTGGTACGTTTTTGAAGGATTTTGTCCGTTATTCTGCCGCTCTGGCGGAAGTCCTTCGGCGTGCCCGCCACCCGCGCCACGACCGCGGAAGAACTCACCGAACAACTGGCCAACGCCCTCGCCGAACCAGGCCCACACCTCATCCAGGCCGTGGTCCCGCCCGCCGCCTGACCACCGACCGAGCCAGGACATCTGGCAAAAGACGACGATGTACGCCCCGGACGAGCCGAGCGGCCGCACCTGGAGCCCCGCCGATCACGCGGGCGACTACGCAATTTTCGCCGATGCGGTGCCGCGCCCCGCTGACGGATGCCCTCCCTGCCCACGAATACGTCGTGATCGAGCAGACGGGGAAGCTACATGACCACCCAGACCGACATCGCCACCGCCACCACGGCCCCGATTCCGGCCCCGACCCGCTGGCAGGATCGGACCGGGCGCATTCTGATGGCGATCACGGCAGCCGCCACCCTGGTGCCGTTCGTCGAGGGCGTCACGCGCCTCGGCGACCTCTCCGACGAGCTGATCCTGACCGAATACTGGCGAACCTGCGCCTACATCGTCTTCGCCGGGATGTGGGCTCTGCTGGCGGTCGCACCACGAAAGCAGCGCGGCATGTGGGAACTCCTGCTGTTCCACAAGATCGCCGTCACCATCCAGGCCGCATTCATCCTGGACGTCCCCCACGCCGTACGCACCTTGATCGCCGACGGACTCGTTTCGCTGACCACCATCGTCGCCTACGTGCTCTGCCGTGGCTGGTACACCTGGCGCCGCGACGCGCTGGGACCAAACGACAACCGCTGATCGTAAGCGGCCCCGTCCGGGCGCACCAAGGAGACGGGTCAATCACCTGCTCTCAGGGCATTGAGCACGGCCGTCACCTCGGGGCGGGACGCGGCCGGTCGCCGGACCCCGGCAGTGATGCGTCGGGTCAGCGGCGGGCTCAGTGGTCGGGTCACCACCCGGTATCGCGGGTCCACCGCCAGTTTCGGCAGCAGGGTGATCGAGCGGCCGTTCTCCACGTGCTGCAACGCCAGCATGTAGTTGTTGAACCGACAGATCACCGTGGGCTCGAAGCCGGCCTCCCGGCACAGCCGGGTGGACAGCTCGGACATGTACGAGCCGGCGACGTCGAACGTCCAGCGCTGCTGCGC
Source organism: Micromonospora sp. NPDC003944 (assembly GCF_053605225.1). Lineage (NCBI taxonomy): Bacteria > Bacillati > Actinomycetota > Actinomycetes > Micromonosporales > Micromonosporaceae > Micromonospora > Micromonospora sp. NPDC003944. The sequence continues at coordinate 95,784 of NZ_JBSGIV010000014.1, read as the reverse complement.
GCACGCCTCCAGCGCGACCGACTCGGCGCTTGTCAGCGGATGGTCCGGGGGCAGCACGAGCACGATCGGGTCGGTGGCGAGCGGCAGCACATGGATCTCCGGGGACAGCTCGGCGCCGGCGAAGTCGGCCGTCGTGATGATCAGGTCGACGTCGCCACGACGCAACGCCGGCATGCTCTCGTGCGGCTCCAGCTCCAGCAACACCACGCTCACATCCGGGTGTCGGGCCGCGAGACGGACAAGCGCCGGTTCGGCGAGGGCTTGCACCGCACTCTGGAACGCGGCCACGGTGACCGTGCCGGCCGGCTCGTCGGCGAGGCGGCGCAGCTCCACCTCGGCCGCGTCCATGGCTGCGAGGATCTCCCGAGCCCGGCCGGCGAGCAACATTCCGGCCGCGGTGAGCCGCACCCGCCGCCCGGTGCGTTCCAGCAGCGCGGTCCGGGTTTCCCGTTCCAGCGTCGTCAGCTGCTGCGACACCGCCGACGGGCTCAGGTTGCCGCGCTGCGCAACGGCCCGGACGGTGCCGTAGGTCGCCAGGTCGGCGAGCAGGCGCAGCCGCCACGGATTCAGCGTCATGACCGACGACTGTACGGCTTTGCTTAACAGCGACAGCGGAAATGTGCGATGGACGTGCTTGTCCGGGCTGCCTAGCGTCGGGCCATGGCTGATTCGTTCTGGTCCGACGCCGATCGTCACCTGGTCCGCTACATCGGCGCGGGTAGCTTCGTCCGTGAGATCATCGACCGCGCCGAGGGCAGTTTCGTCTTCACCGCCGACGGCCGCCGGCTGCTCGACTTCACGTCGGGGCAGATGAGCGCGATCCTCGGCCACTCTCACCCCGCCGTCGTAGCCACGATCCAGCGGCAGGCAGCCACTCTCGACCACCTGTTCAGTGGCATGCTGAGCCGGCCCGTGGTCGAGCTGGCACGCCGCCTCGCCGGCTCGCTGCCTGCGCCGCTGGACAAGGTCCTGCTGCTCACCACCGGCGCGGAGTCCAACGAGGCGGCGATCCGGATGGCGAAGCTGGTCACCGGCCGGCACGAGATCATCTCGTTCGCCCGGTCCTGGCACGGGATGACGCAGGCGGCGGCGAGCGCCACCTACAGCTCAGGGCGCAAGGGGTACGGGCCGGCGGCGCCAGGTAACTTCGCCATCCCCACGCCGAACGCGTACCGGCCCGACTTCACCCTTCCCAGCGGCGAGCTGGACTGGCGGCGTCAGCTGGAGTTCTCGTTCGAGCTGTTCGATGCCCAGTCGGTGGGCAGCCTGGCGGCGTGCGTCGTCGAACCGATCCTCAGCTCCGGCGGGGTGATCGACCTGCCGCCGGGATACCTTCTGGCGCTGCGCGACAAGGTGCACGAGCGGGGCGGGCTGTTGATCCTCGACGAGGCGCAGACCGGTCTGTGCCGCACCGGTGAGTGGTACGCGTTCCAGCGTGACGACGTCGTACCGGACATCCTGACGCTGTCCAAGACGCTCGGCGCCGGCCTACCGCTGGCCGCGGTGGTGACCAGCCCAGAGATCGAGCAGACCGCGCACGAGCGCGGCTTCCTCTTCTTCACCACGCACGTCTCGGACCCGCTGGTGGCCGCGGTCGGCAACACGGTCCTGGACGTGCTGGAGGCCGACCGGCTCGACGAACAGGCGGCGCAACTGGGCTCGTACCTGCGGAAGGGCCTTGAGGAGATCAGCCAACGGCACCCGGTGGTCGGCGACGTGCGGGGTCGCGGGCTGCTGGTCGGGCTCGAGCTGGTCAGCGACCGGGAGTCGAAACGACCGGCCGACGCGCTGGGGTCGGCAGTGACAGGGCGTTGCCTGGAGTTGGGCCTGCACATGAACGTGGTGCAGCTGCCGGGCATGGGCGGCGTCTTCCGCATCGCGCCGGCGCTCACCTCCAGTCACGCGGAGCTGGACCTGGGTCTGGAAATCCTCGACCACGCACTCGCCGACGTGGTGCCGCAGTTCATGCCGTGATGAATCGGCCAGGCATCACGCCCGTCCATGACCGTGCCAGACAGCCGGAAACGCCTTTCTCCGATTGATGTTCGCTGCGTAGGATCTCCGGCGATCAAGGGGGATGAAACGGTGGGCGATTTCCATCAGTTCGTGGCGGATGTGACGTCGCGTCTGTCCACGATGTCCAGGGGTGAGTTGTACGTCGCCGGCGACGGTCTCGACCGGGACTCGCTCTGGCTCACCTTTCTCGATTCCTTCCCCGCCGGCACCAATCCGCGGTTTCGTGAGCGATCCGAGTACGACTGCTCGACCTGCCGCGGTTTCATCAAGCACTTCGGCAACGTCGTCGAGATTCACGACGGGCGGGTCCGTACCGTCTGGTCCGGGGTGTCGGCATCCGACCCGGTCTTCTCCGTCGTCGCCGCCGCTCTGGACGAGTTCGTTCTGACGTTGCCGCTGTCCACCATCTTCCGGTCCAGTCAGGCGCAGTACGGAACGAAGACCACCCGAACGCTGCGCGACGGGCAGGTCGAGGTGTGGCAGCACCTGCACGGCCGGGTGGAGAAGCGGCATCGCACCGAGGACGTCGGCGCGGCACAGGGCGACTTTCACGCTGCGGTACAGGTGTTCCAGCGTGGCCTGGCCGAGCTGACCCGGCCCGCGTTGGACACCGTCGTCGATCTCGTCGACGACAACGCCCTCTACCGCGGCGCTGAGCATCGCCGGGCGCTGACCGAGTTCCGCTCGCTGCAGAACCGGTGGACCAAGGCGACCGACCCACGCGCCTTCGTCTTCGCCAACGCCACGAACCCGGCGGCCCGGTTCCGCAACACGGTGATCGGCACCCTCGTCCAGGATCTCTCCGCCGGCGTCGACCTGGAGCAGGCGGTCCGGTCGTTCGAGGCGAAGGTGGCGCCGCAGAACTACCAGCGCCCGACGGCGTTGATCACCCCGGGCATGGTCAAGGCCGCCATGAGGACCATTGCCGAGCTGGGCATCGAGGAGTCGTTGCAGCGACGGTTCGCCCGGCTGTCCGACGTGTCGGTCACCAACGTGCTGTGGGTCGACAACGACGCCCAGGCACAGATGAAGGACGGCATCGAAGGGCTGCTCATGCAGGCGGCCACCACCCGGTCGTCAGGTGCGTTCCTTCGCGACGCCACGCCGGAGGAGATTCCCGTGGTCTCCTTCATGAAGGACATCCTGCCCGGCGCCGCCACCATCGACCTGTGGGTCGCCAACACCTCCGAGCCGCACCTCGTCAGCCTCACCACCGGCCAGCGCCCGGATGCTCCGCGGTTGTTCAGGTGGGACAACGACTTCGGCTGGTCGTACGGCGGCAACGTCACCGACTCGATCAGGGAGAAGGTCAAGCGGGCCGGCGGCAACGTCACCGGCAAGCTGCGGGTGAGCCTGTCCTGGTTCAACCACGACGACCTGGACCTGCACGTGTACGAACCCAACGGCGACCACATCTGGTACCAGGAGAAGCGCAACAAGCTGGACGTCGACATGAACGCCAGCGGGCCGCTCTCCCGTGAGCCGGTGGAGAACGTCACCTGGGCCAACCGTGTCCCCGACGGTGAGTACCGGATCGAGGTGAACCAGTACCGCAAGCGGGACAGCGCCCAGGTCGGCTTCGTGATCGAGACCGAGAGCGACGGGAAGATCGAGCATTACAGCCACGAGCGCGCGGTCGGCAACAAGGAGACCGTCGAGGTGGGCCGGATGACGGTTGCCGCCGGGGTGATCACCGCCTTCCGGCCGGGTAAGGACATGCAGCCGGGCAGTGCGAGCAAGGAGCTGTGGGGCATCACCACCGAACAGTTCGTTCCGGTGTCCACAATCATGTACTCGCCGAACTACTTCGACGACAACGAGGTCGGCAACCGGCACTACTTCTTCATCCTCAAGGGGTGCGTGAACGACCAGCCGACGCGGGGGATCTACAACGAGTTCCTCCGCAGCGACCTGCAACCGCACCGCAAGGTGTTCGAGGTTCTCGGCGACCGTACCAAGTGCGAGCCGTCTCCGGATCAGCTCTCCGGCCTCGGCTTCAGCTCCACGGTCCGCAGCTCCGTCGTTGCCAAGGTGACCATGACCGGCGGCCGGCGCCGCCTCGTCAGCATCCAGTTCTGATTCCCTACCCGAATATTGCAGAGAGGCTGCCGTGACCATTTTCGAGAAGGCCACACGGGAGAAGTTCCGCTATCCGTCGGCCAAGGGACTGCTGACCACGGAACAGCTGTGGGAGCTTCCGCTGACCGCCAAGTCCGGCTTCAGCCTCGATGACGTGGCCAAGGCGGTCAACGCCGAACTCAAGGCCGTCGACACCGAGTCGTTCGTGGCTACCGAGGCCAATCCGGCCAAGGCAACTCTGGAGACCAAGCTGGAGGTCGTCAAGCACGTCATCGCCGTCCGCCTCGCGGAAGACGAGGCGGCGAAGGCGGCGGCGGCCAAGAAGCTGGAGAAGGAGAAGCTGCTGGCGGTCCTGGGCCGCAAGCAGGACGCGGCCCTGGAAAACCTGACCGAGGCAGATCTCCTGGACCGAATCAACAACCTGTAGTCCGCCGAGATCAGCGTCTGCCAGTCGGCCCGCACCTCGTCGGCCCATGAAACGACATCGCGGATGATGGGATCTTTGGCGGATGATGGACGGTGCGCGTCATGAGCTGGACCGGATGCGGAGTTCCTCGGCCCTGTGGCAGGAGCTGCGCTACGAGCGGGCCACCGATGCCGAGGGTTATGACCACGACGGCCACGCGGCTCGGCGGGCGCTGGTGTTGTGGGCGTTGCAGTACGACAGGCGAGTAGAGGATCTGCCGCTGGTGCGGTGGTTGGCCGAGCAGGAGGCGGTGTGCCGACGTGCGGCACCGTTCCAGGGGCTGAGTGAAGAGACCGAGCTGGCCGGCTTCCTGCTCGCCGAGCACCAACGCGTACCGGACGTATGGCTGCACTGGGAGATCAAGCGGGCCAACTTCGACACCTGGTGTGGCTACGACATCGAGCACCTGGTTGCCGCCGGGGTGCAGGTCACGCTGGACTTCGTACGCGACAGCGAGCACGCCGACAGAGAACCGGTGTTGGAGCGCTTGCTGGACGACGCAGGCCAGCAACTCGTGTCCGAGGACGGTGTGGCGGAGTGGTTGCAGTGGAAGCGGTCGAGTTTCCCGGTCGACCCGGCCGCCGAGGACCCGCTCCGGTGGGTGCACCGGGCCACACTGACTGGCGACGTTGAGCTCGCTCACCAGTGGCTGGCACGCTGGGCATCCGGTCGCCAGCGAGACCAAGCCACGCTGAGCCAGCTTCGATACCAGTTGGCCGATCTCGGCGCGTTCGCCGAAGCAGCCAAGGTCCAGCGGGAGAGCCTGGCGTACGCCGACAATCCGTGGGACACCGCCTCAGAATGGCAGGCCCTGGCGCAGCTGGAGCGCCAGGCCGGCGGACACGACGCCGCCTGGGAGGCGCTGTGTGAGTGCCGTCGGGCCCTCGACGGCGTGGCCGGCTGGACGGCGGTGGGCCTCGGTCGGATGTACGTTCAGGAGCTGTTCCTCCTGGCCGGCGCCGCCGACGGTGAGTTGGCCAGGGTGGTGTTCACCGAGGCGGACAGCCAGGCGCTGCACGTTCCCGGATTGCCTCTGGTCACTCTGCAGGCCGCCGCCGAGGCCGCTGACAAGATCGCTGACCAGGCCAGGGCGGAGCACTACCAGGAGCTACGCGACACCGAGCGGCGGCGCATCGACGCCGAGATGGGCCGGATCTGACCCCGACGTACGCCTGGGCATTGCGCAGCCTGATCCGCGGCGCCTGCTGGCGGACATACCGCAGCGCCGCCATCCTGTCCCCCACGCTGAACAAGGACGCACCTGTACTGCTGCAGATACACGTCAACTCATCGATCTGACCCACCAGCATCGTGCCGACGTCACCGGAACGCAGGTACTCGACGGCCTGCCAGCAAGGGCCTCGACGAGCGCGACAGCATGTCAGCGTCGTCCGCCGCACCCGGTGGGTGCTGATCCATGGCGGGGTGGGCCTGGTCATGTTCTGCCAGGAGCCCGGTCTTGGCTTTATCCCGCTTGGCGGCGCCTGAATACCGATGCCGGGGGTGCCAACCGCACCACGGGCGGCAGCGGCGAGACATCCGGGGAGGCTTGGAACGCCGAGATGGCGAGTGCGGCGAAGCGCCGGGAGGCGGTGACCTGGGTAGTCGGCGAGGCCGCGTGGATGCCACTGTTGGCCATGAGTACCAGGAGGACGTCGTCCAGGACGAAGTCGGGACGCAGGCGGCCCGTTTCTTTGGCGCGGCGGGCCAGTTCGTCGATCGCGGTGAGCGCGTATTCGCGGCGCGCTTCGAAATCAACCGCCTTGGGAAAGGTCGAAATGAGGGTTGCGGTAAAGCCTCGGTCGCGTGCCTGCAGTTCACACATTTTTTCGATCACGAGACAGAAACCGTGCCACGGGTCCAGATCAGCAAGGCCCTCGTCGACAATGGCACGACACGCGTACATCTGTTCCGCGAATGCCTCGGTGACCAGCATCTCCTTGGTCGGGAAACGGCGGTAGAGGGTGGCCGGTGCGACCCCGGCGCGCCGGGCAACCTCCCGCATGGGCACGTCCAGACCGTCAGCGGCGAAGACCGCGCGGGCGGCCTCGAGGATACGTTCGCGGTTGTCCAGGGCGTCGGAGCGAAGCGCGTGAGGCAAACGATCGGTCACGGCTCTCACTTTAGCGAGGCGGACGGCGGCCTGCGTTAGCGTCCGTTCGCATGAGGGCTTTGCAATTTTCGAAGTACGGTCCGGCGAGTGTCCTTGCGGTCTCGGAGGCACCGGAACCGCACGCCGGACCCGGCCAGATACGGGTGGCGGTTCGGGCCTCGGGTGTCAATCCGGCCGACACATACGTCCGCGCCGGCCAATTCCAGGACTGGATTCCGCTCCACCTGCCGCACGTGCCCGGTGTCGACGCCGCCGGCGTGGTCGATGAGGTCGGCGACGGGGTGACCACCGCTCGCATAGGCGATGAGGTTTTCGGGATAACTGACTACGCCCAGATGGGCGGAGCAAACGCCGAATACGCCGTCTTGGCCGCGTGGGCACTGAAGCCGGACGCCCTGACCTGGGAGCAGGCCGGCGGCGCGGCGGGGAACATCGAGACGGCCACCAGAGTACTCGACCTGCTGGGCGTCAAGGACGGCACCACGCTGTTGATCGAGGGCGCGGCCGGCGGCGTGGGTACGACCGCGATCCAACTCGCGGTCGCTCGCGGCGCGGCCGTCATCGGCACGGCCAGCGAGCGTAACCATGACTTCGTCACCTCACTCGGGGCGATCCCGACCACCTATGGCCCCAGACTGGCCGAGCGGGTCGACACGATGGCGCCCAGCGGAGTCGATGTCGTACTCGACTGCGCCGGCTCTGGTTCTCTACCCGATCTGGTCCGCCTGGTCGCGAGCCCGGACAGGGTGGTGAGCATCGCCGACATCAACGCCACGGCATACGGCGTGCACCTGTCGCGCGGTTCTGGCCCCGGCGCGGACACACCGGCTCTCGAAGGAATCGCTGCCGCCGGCGAACTCGCCGTACGGGGTCGTTTCACAGTTCCGGTCGCCGCCGTGTTCTCTCTGGAAGAGGGGAGCGTCGCCCATGAGTTGAGTGAGTCCCGCCACGCGCGGGGCAAGATCGTGCTGCTGCCGTAGTGATGACAGGCGGTACCGCCACAGCAGCAAGCGCCCCCGGATCCCCCTGTCAGGGATTCGGGGGCAGTGGGTTGTGTCGACATTGTTGGTGCGTGGCGCTGCGGGCGTGTCGGCTGCCTGGAGTTCTACGGTGCCCGTATGCCCTCCGACCCCCAGGAATTCACCGCTGGTCTCCCGCGTAAGCGGATGGCTGCCGGGCTGTTGATCACCGATTCGCAGGATCGGGTTCTGCTGGTCGAGCCGGCGTACAAGGCGGACTGGGAGATTCCCGGAGGGAGTGTCGAGGCCGGCGAGTCGCCGTGGCAGGCGTCGGTGCGGGAGTGCCGCGAAGAGCTCGGCGTGAGCCTGACGCCGGGTCGGCTGCTCGTCGTGGACTGGGTGCCGGTCCGTGATGGCCGCACCGACGGTGTGATGCTCGTCTTCGACGGCGGTGTCCTGGACGCGGTTCAGGCCCAGCGGATCGTCGTGCCACCCGCCGAGTTGAAGGGTTGGGCGTGGTCTACCCCGCCGCAGACGCGCCAGCGGTTGCAGCCGTTGCTGGCCCGCCGCGTCGCCGAATGCCTCCAGGCGCGTGCCGACGGGTCGACCCGCTACCTCGAAGACGGCGTGCCGGTGTCCTGATCTCGACCCGCCGCATCCCAGCAACGCCCCGAGGCTCGTCGTGTCGGGCCGGCTGCCCACCTGATGATCGTTCGAGGAGGAGATGTCCTCGTGGCACCCGAAAGCAGGACGACCGAGGCGTTGACGGCGCAGGACGCGACGACCTGCTGACGGCAGAACCAAGAGCAACCCCAGACATTACGGTCGCGTGGCGGACGGTGCGGAAGACGTGTTTCCTCGGCCCGGACCGGAGCACCGCGCACCGCGATCCCCGGCCCGACCACAAAACCTCTCGATTCGACCGAGGGGGATCAACCACAATGCCACCGTGGAACGCGAGCATTTGGTGAAGCTGAGCAAACGGATGTCGAAGGCCCTCCGGCACAGTCCCGACCGGGCCGGCCTGATACTCGACCCGGCCGGTTGGACACCTGTCGACGTTCTGCTCGCCGCCCTGCGGATCGACCGGGCCGAGCTGGACGAGGTCGTCGCCGGCAACGACAAGCAGCGGTTCGCCGTCGAGCGTGGCACCGACGGGGTGCTGCGGATCCGGGCCAACCAGGGCCACTCGGTCCCAGTGGACCTCGGGCTACCCCCGGCGACCCCACCGGACCTGCTCTATCACGGCACCAGCACCGGCGCGCTGGAGTCGATCCGGGCCACCGGCCTGCACCGCGGGGGCCGGCACCACGTCCATCTCTCCGCCGACACCGACACCGCCTACCGGGTCGGCGCCCGACGGGCCGGTCGAGTCGTGATCCTCACCATCGACGCGGCGGCGATGGCCGCCGACGGGCACGTGTTCTACCGCAGCGCCAACGGCGTCTGGCTCACCGACGCGGTCCCTGCCAGCTACCTGCTCGACTGAGCCCTGGCCCGGCCCGGGCCGCCGTTCCGCAGAGATGCGGTGACCTCACTGCGGCAGGCCCTGGCCGACCGAGAAGCCGAGGTGCGCCCCGCCGGACGCGTCGATCACCTGGCCGGTCACCCAGCGTGCCGCCGGAGAGGCGAGGAAGGCGACCACGTCCGCGACGTCCGCCGGCTCTCCGACGCGACGCAGGGCCGACAGGCCGGTCACGGCCTCGCGGAGCGCCGGCTGGGCGTCGAACCACGCGAGGTTGGCCTGGGTGGCGGTGGTCCCGGGCAGTACCGCGTTCACCGTGATACCCCTGGCGCCGAGTTCCTGCGCCAACGTGACGCTGAACGTGTTGATCGCGCCCTTCGTCATGGAGTACGCCAACGTGTCGGGTATCGCGACCCGGGTGGCGATTGACGAGATGTTGACGATCCGGCCGCCGTCCCGAAGCCGGTCCAACCCACGTTGAACCACGAAGAACGGCGCCTTGACGTTTATCGCGAACAACTCGTCGAAATCCTCCGGCCGAGCGGTGGCGAGCGTCGGCGTGGCCCCGCCGACCGCGGCATTGTTCACCAGCACGTCGACGCCGGGCCGTACGCCGCGCTCGGCCAGCCCGGCCTCCACGGCCGCCCAGAGCCGATCGGCGTCACCCGCGACGCCGAGCCGCGCGCCGACCGCGAACGCCGCGCCACCCGCCTCGGCGATCTCCGCGACGGTTTCCTCGGCGGCCGACCCGTTTGTGCCGTAGTGAACCGCGACCAGCGACCCGTCCGCGGCGAGCCGCTTGGCGATCGCGCGACCGATGCCCCGGCTCGCGCCGGTGACGAGACTGGTGGTGCCGTCGAGTGTTCTCATGTCTTCCCCCTGCTTCTCGGATGTGCAGCAGGACCGACGATTCGCCCCGGTTGTCCGCCCCCGCAACGGACTGAGAGACTGCGGCGTCGGGTTGCCGCACTTCCGCACGCTGGGCACGCGCCGCGCGTACGCTCGATCGATGCGCCTGGACGCCGAGGAGAAGCGGCTCCGCATCCTAGCCGCGGCCCGGCAGGCCTTCGCCGAGAAAGGCGAGGACGTGACGGTGGCTCGGATCGCCCGCCGCGCCGGGGTGTCCGTCGCCACCGTCTACCGGCGTTTCCCCACTCGAGATCGCCTCATCGCCGACGCCTACGCCGACCAGTGGAGCGACTGCGCGGCCATGCACACCGCAGCCCTGCACGACCCGGATCCGGCGCGTGCACTGCGGGAGCTGATCCGTACGCTCTGCGCGTACCAGTTGCGGGACCGAGGTTTCACCAGGGCGTACGTCGACGCGGTGATCGCCGGGCACGGGCTCGACCATGAGCGGCAGGAGACGGAACGGGTCATCGCCCGGCTGCTGGAGCGGGCGCGGGCGGCGGGCACCGTCCGCGCCGACCTGACCGTCGCCGATTTCCGGCTGCTGATCGCCGCCCACCACGGCGTCGTCTTGGCCGCTGGCCCCGATGCCGTGGCGGACTCCCAGCGCTATCTCGCACTGATGCTGCGCTCGCTTCAACGCTGAGGAGCCGGGTATGTCCGCGGAGGAGCTGACGAGCCAGCAGGCGCACCGCCGAGCGCGGTGTCGAAGATGTCGGTGGCGGCCGAGTGGGCGCCAGCGGTCCTGAGCAGATCTGCTGTTGGTGAATGGTCGCCTCGTAGCGCCCAGTCCAGTGGCGAGTAGCCGGTTCCTCGGTCTTCGCGAAGGTTCGGGTCTGCATCGTGGGCGAGAAGTTCTTGCACGACGTCGGTATGTCCCCAGGCCGCCGCAGCGCAGAGGGGCGTTCCCTCTTGGCCGTGCCCGCTCTCGGTGTCCGGCGTAGCGCCGGCGGCAAGGAGAAGCCGCACGAGATCGACCGCGCCATGCACGGAAGCCTGGTAGAGCGGGGTCGTGCCCTCGCGGTCGGCCGCGTTGGGGTCCGCTCCGGCGCGCAGGAGGGCGCTGGCGGCCGTTGCGTCTTCGCGGAGCACCGCCTCCATCAGGCGCTTGGCGCGTTTCTTTCGCTGTCGCTTGTTCACGGTCTTCAGGGTAGGCAAGTCCTGCAGTTCGGCGGGCGGCACCTTCAGGGCCGCCCGCCGATCGCGACGACGTGGAGTGTGGCCTGGTAGCGCACCGCGAGTTGTCGAGCCTGGTGGCCACGGCCACGGCCACGGCCACCGCCCCGGTGGCGTTTGAGTTGGTTGATGCCGCACTCAACGGCCTACCACCCGCCAGCCGCGTCCCCAACCTCACGGTCAGTACGCCTAGCCCTCGTCGTCGCCGCCCTCCTCGTCGTCACCGCCGAAGGAGTCGAAGCCCTCTTCGGCGACCATTCCTCCGGCGAAGCCGAGTGCGGCGCCGCCGACCACACCGGCGGCCATCGCGCCCATGCCGGGTCCCCGTCGCTCGTGGTGCTCCTCGTGGTGCCCGCCGCCGTGGTGGCCGTAGGCCGCGTGACCGTAGCCGGGTGGCGGGGGCGGCGGCGGGTAGCCGCCCGGCGCACCGTAGCCGTGGACGGACCGGCGTCGGTGGGTGTCCGTCAGCGGCTTCCCGGGGCGGATGTCTACCGACCAGCGCGCAGCTCATCAAGGACCTGCAAAGCCTCGCAGGTGCCGGTGCTGACCACTTCGAGCACGCTGAAGAGATCGCCCGGCAGGGCGACGAACTGCTACCGCTGCTGCCCACCTGAGGCTGCGGGACGGGAATTCATCGATCCTGGCGATGTGGACGGTCGATGGCCAGGCCAGGCTGGTCTGAGTAGGCGGGAATCACTGCGACGCGCACGTTGTGGGTCACCGGCTGTAGCAGTTCGGTGGCGACAGCTCGGGCGTACTGGGCGTGCGTGAGATGAGCTGTTGCGTGTTGACGAGTGATGGGCTCGACGACCAGTCGGTATCCTTGCTCAACCGCCGACTCGTGTGGCGTTCCGAACCCGGCCGGGGGGACCAGGATCGCCCAGTCGAGTGTGGTGCCAGCGAGCGCGGGCAGTTGCCGGGCGTGCGCCTGGGCGAACGGTGTGAGTTCGGGCGGAAACAGGCTCGGGTCTTCCATGAACATCCCGCCCGTGTCGAGCCGCAGTGTGGCGGTCAGACCGACCGCGACAAGGCGTCGACGCGTGCTGTGCCAGTGGGCGTCGACGCCCGCGATGATGTTGGCGTAGTAGTCCAGGTCGAAGCCGTCGAATGAGGGAGGCGGTGCCGTGAACGGTGTGACGGCCAGCACGATGGCGTCGACGGTGCCGAGTGTGTCCGCCAGAGCCTCGGGGTGCTGAGCGTTCCCTTGGACTACGTGCAGCCGCGGATGGTGCGGCAGGTCGTGTCGGGTTGGTTCGCGGGACACGGCGTTGACGTGGATGTCCTGCTGGAGCAGCGCGGCCGTGACGGCAAGTGGACCGCGATGATCGTGCTGTGTCTGGAGAGTGGACCGCGACGCTTCGGCGTTCTGCGCCGTCATCTGCGACCGATCAGCACCAAGGTGCTCGCCGAGACGCTGACCGCGATGGGACGTGACGGCCTGGTGTGGCGCTGCCCAGTCGAGGGCGCCGACGATGGCGGCGTGGAGTACGGGTTGACACCACTCGGTCGCACCCTGCTCGACGTCATCACGCACACGCGTGACTGGGCCCGCACCCATCTCGGCGAGCTGGTGCGTGCGCGGGACGCGTTCGATCAGGCCGCCACGGCAGCCGGATCACCAGGAACCTTGGTCAGCGCATCCGGTCGAGCTGTCAGGCGTACGAGGGCCGGCTCGGCTCCAGCAACTCGGTGATGCGGCCACGGTCGAGGACTTCGATGAGTGCGCGGGTACCGCGTTCGACCTTGACCGCTATCTCCTCTGGATGCAGAGGGATCAGTGCGAGCAACGCGATTCGACTGCCGCCGCCGACGTCGATCGTCCCGGCCTCTGGCGGCACCCGCAGCATCGGCGTGACGACGACTCCGGCGAACGGAGTGTCCGTAGCGTACGGCTGCGCGGGATCGCCGTTCGGCACGGAATGCCATTCGCCGATCCAGGTGCCGTACTCGTGCGGCAGCCGAGCTACCTGCTTGAGGATCCGCAGCGGCCACCCGGTGTCGTCACCGAGCCCGGCTGCCTCGGTCAGCGGGAAGTCTGCCGGCAGGCTGAGCATCAGTTCGGCGTACGGGCTGATGTCGTGGCCCTCCGGGACCGTCATCGGCAGCTCACTCATCCCAGAAGTGATCAGCGTCCGGTACGGGCGTTCCTCGGTCGGGCCCACGACATAGACATGCACATTAACCAGGTGCGAGGCGATCTCGTGGTAGACGAACTCGACGGGCCCGAAGTGTTCCCCGATGTGTCGGTCGATAGCGTCGGCGAAGGCCTGCTGCGTCCCCTGCGCTGGTACGAACCCGTCGTGCAGCGACTGATGACGGAGGACTCCCGACCCGCGCGACTCGTCCATGGCGACGCAGCCTATGCAACGCCCCCTCTGCCTTCAACTCGTCCCGACCAGACAGGACGCTGCCGCCTCGGTCGGCACCGCCGGTTACGAGGTTCAGCCAGTTGAGCGGTTGACCACCTGCCGCCACCTCATGCGGTGCCGGACGGGCCGTTCGCTGACCCTCTCGGCGATCGCCCGGCCCAGCTCCGCCGTCGTGCCGGTGCCGTGTAGGTCGGGGGTCAGCGGCGCCTGTCCGGGCCCGTACGCCAGGACGTCCTCGACCGCGCCGAGCAGGTGGGCGGCGGCCTCGGGGTGGCCGAGGTGCTCCAGCATCATCGAGCCGCACCAGATCTGACCGATCGGATTGGCGATGCCCTTGCCGGCGATGTCGGGTGCGGAGCCGTGCACGGGCTCGAACAGGCTCGGGTGTTCACGCTCAGGGTTGATGTTGGCGCTCGGGGCGATGCCGAGTGTGCCGGTGCAGGCCGGGCCGAGGTCGGAGAGGATGTCGCCGAACAGGTTGCTGGCCACGACCACGTCGAACCACTCCGGATGGAGTACGAACTGCGCCGCGAGCGCGTCGATGTGGAACTTGTCGAGGCGGACGTCCGGGAACCGCTCGCCCATCGCGGCCACCCGCTCGTCCCAGTACGGCATGGAGATGGAGATGCCGTTGCTCTTGGTGGCGGACGTCAGGTGCCGTTTCGGGCGACGGTGGGCCTGCTCGAAGGCGAAGCGCAGGACTCGGTCGACGCCGACACGGGTCATGATCGTCTCCTGTAGGACGGTTTCCCGGTCGGTGCCCTCGAAGATCCGCCCACCCACGCTTGAGTACTCGCCCTCGGTGTTCTCCCGGACGACGACGAAGTCGATGTCGCCCGGGAGCCGGCCGGCCAGGGGGCTGCGGACGCCCGGCATGAGCCGGCAGGGGCGCAGGTTCACGTACTGGTCGAAGACCCGCCGGAACTGCAGGAGGCTGCCCCAGAGCGAGACATGGTCGGGTACGACCTCCGGCCAGCCCACCGCGCCGAAGTAGATGGCGTCGTAGCCACGAAGCGTCTGTTCCCAGTCGGGCGGCAGCATTGTGCCGTGCCGCTGCCAGTAGTCGGCGCTGGCGAAATCGAAGCTGTCGAAGGTGAGCGTCAGGCCGAAACGGCGTGCAGTGGCGTGCAGCGCGTCGAGGCCGGCCGGGACGACCTCCTTGCCGATGCCGTCACCGGGAATGACGGCGATCTGGTGGGTGGTCACGGCACATCTCGAAGCGCTGCGAGGCCGCCCTGCGAGTCCTCGAGTGCGATGCGCTCCGCGGCGGCGGAGTCCCCCGCACGTAGTGCCCGGACGAGCGCCCGGTGGCTGCTGTATCGCTCCAGACCGAACGTGTCGTCCTCCGCCACCCGTTGCAGAAGCAGCTCGCGGCGCTGCGGGCGGGAGAACACGCGGCTCTGCTCGAGCATCCGGACCAGCACCGGGTTGTGCGCGCAGGCGCTGACCGTGTCGTTGAACTGCTGCATGGTGTCGAGCAGCTCGGTGAGGTGCCGCTCGACCGGCCCGCCCTGCGCGGACCGCTCCTTGAGAAGGATCAGCAGGTCGTCGGCGCGGTCGAGCATGGCGTCGAGCGCGTCGAGCTGCTCGGCGGTGGCGTGTCGGGCGGCGAAGCGGGCGACGAGGCCACGCAGGCCGACCTCCACCTCCGCGAGGTCGTCGATGGCGGCGTCGCGGATGGCGGCGACCAGCACGGTACGCGGCCCGATCCGCTCGATCAGCCCGTCGAGCTCCAGCCGACGCAGTGCCTCGCGGACCGGTGTCGGGCTGACCGCGAGCCGCTCGGCCATGCCGCGCTCGGTGACTTTCTCTCCCGGCGCGAGCTCGCCGGTGGCGATCGCGGTGCGAACTTGTCGGTACGCCTGATCGGCGAGCGTCCCGGCTGTCGTCATGACCGCACTCTAGCGCATGACACAGCAAGCTCGTATGCAACTGTTGACGAGTTTGCTACAGCAATTTAACGTGACCCGCGACACAAGGAGGTGGACGTGTGTCCAACCGGCGGATCACGTTCTTCATAGCCCTCGCACTCTTCGCCCAGGAGTCGACCTGGAACTTCTATGACAATCAGGTGCCAGTGCTGCTGCGCGAGCATGTGGCGAGCGCGGCGCTCGTGGGCGCGCTGATGGGGATGGACAACCTGCTGGGAATCTTCATCCAGCCCTGGATCGGCAACCGCTCCGACAACACCCGGACCCGGTGGGGACGGCGCATCCCGTACCTCGCGGTGGGCATGCCCCTGGCCGCGCTGGTCTTCGTCCTCCTGCCGTGGACCACGTCGCTGGCCACGCTTGTCGTGGTGATGTTCTGTTACGCGCTGATCGCCAACACCACACGACCGCTTGCGGAGTCGTTGGTGCCGGACTTCCTGCCCCCGCAACGGCGCAGCCGGGCGAACGCCGTCGTGAAGATCGCGACCGCCCTGACCATCATCGTCGCGTCGCTGATCAGCCTGCTCGTGGTGGACGAGCATCCCAGGGCAGCCTTCGTCATCCCGTCGGTGATCATGCTGGCCGCCACGTTCGTGCTGCTGGCCAACGTGCGCGACAGCCGGTCGGCGGCCTACCAGGCCGCGGTGGCCGAGGAGGCCTCCCCCGGCCCCGCCGCGGTCAGCCAACCGCTGCGGCAGATCGTCGCCGGCCTGTTCACCGACCAGGACCGCCGCCGGCTCCTGCTGCTGCTGACCGTCCTGCTCTTCGGCGGGGCATGGTTCGCCTCACGGTCGCTGATCACCCCGTACGGCATGGAAGCGCTAAGCCTGAGCCGCGGCGAAGCGGGCGGGCTCACCCTGCCCAGCGGCATCGTCTACGTGGCTGCCGCCTATCCGGCCGCGCTGCTGGCCGACCGCTTCGGACGGCTGCGGATCATCGCCGTGGGCATCGCCGTCTTCGCCGTCGCGCTGGCAGCGGGCACCGTCGTGCAGACCGCCACCGGTACGGTCGTCGCGTTCTGCGTGGCCTCGGCCGGCGCCGCCGCCTTCACGATCAACGCGGCGGTGGCGCTGTGGAACCTGGCGCCGTCCAGCCGGGTGTTCGGCGCCTACACCGGCCTGTACGCGGTCACCTGGTACCTGGGCGGCTTCGGTGGCCCTGCCCTGATCGGCGCGGTGGTCGACCTCGTCGGCTGGGACGGGATGCTGCTCTACATCGCCGTGCTCGCCCTCCTCGCCATGCTCGTCGTCGTACGTCTCGAACGCCTGCAGCGTGTGCACCGGGCCGTCACCCTCACCGGAAGCGAATGATGTCGACAATCCTCATCACCACTGACTACCTCGCCCCCGGCGACGAGGTGGACACCTACCTGACCGGGCTCGGCTTCACGACGCGGCACGACCCCATGCGGGGACCACGCCGGCCGGAGCAGCTGATCACGGCCCTGGACGGCGTCGAGGGGGCGCTGATCGCCAACGAGCCGATGAGCGCGGAGGTGCTGCGCCAGGCATCGGACCTGCGCGCCGTCGTGCGTACCGGAGTCGGGTACGACTCCGTCGACGTGGCCGCCGCCTGTCGTCTCGGGATCAGCGTGAGCAACCTGCCCGGGATCAACGCCAACGCGGTGGCCGAGTACACCATGGGGTTGCTGCTCGCCCAGGCACGGTGCCTGGTGCCGATGGCCGCCGGGGTGGCCGCCGGCGGCTGGCCCCGCACCGACGGCCACGAGCTGCGCGGCAAGACGCTCGGCCTGATCGGGCGGGGCGCGGTGGCCCAGCAGGTGGCGCCACTGGCCGCCGCCTTCGGCATGACGGTGCTGTGCACCGGCAGCCTGCCCGCGCCGGTCAACCGAGTCACGCTCGACGAGTTGCTGCGCGACGCCGACTTCGTGTCGGTCCACACCGCACTGACCCCGCTCACGCGCCATCTCATCGACAGCGCGGCGTTGGCCCGGATGAAGCCGGGTGCCCACCTGATCAACACCGCACGCGGGCCGCTCGTCGACGAGGCAGCCCTGGTCGAGGCGGTCCGGTCCGGCCGGCTGGCAGGCGCCGCCCTCGACGTGGTGGACGTGGAGCCCCTGCCCGCCGACAGCATCCTGCGCGGCGTGGCCGGCATCACTGTCTACTCGCACATGGCCGGGCAGACTGCCGAGGCCCGGCTGGCCGCAGGGATTGAGGGCGCCAAGGAACTCGTCGCCGCCCTCGACGGCCGGCCCGCCCACTCGCTCACCCAACCAAAGGAGCCGGCATGACCACCAGGACAGCGGACGCGGACGTGATGGTGATCGGCGCGGGTCTCGCCGGCCTGGTGGCCACCGCCGAACTCGTCACCGCCGGCCGATCCGTCCTGCTGCTCGACCAGGAGCCCGAGCAGAGCCTCGGCGGCCAGGCGTTCTGGTCGTTCGGCGGTCTGTTCCTGGTCGATTCGCCCGAGCAGCGCCGGATGGGCATCCGCGACTCGACCGACCTCGCCTGGCAGGACTGGCAGGGCAGCGCCGGTTTCGACCGCCCCGAGGACGCGTGGCCACGGCGCTGGGCCGAGGCGTACGTCGACTTTGCCGCAGGTGAGAAACGCGCGTGGCTGCGGGGCCTCGGCGTCAAGATGTTCCCCATCGTGGGCTGGGCCGAACGCGGGGGCTACGACGCCACCGGGCACGGCAACTCGGTGCCCCGCTTCCACGTCACCTGGGGTACCGGGCCGGGCCTGCTCGAACCCTTCATCGCGATCGTGCGGGAGGCCGCCGGACGCGGCCTCGTCCGGTTCGCCTTCCGGCACCGGGTCGACGCACTGACCATCAGCGACGGCGCGGTGGTGGGCGCCACGGGCCGGGTCCTGGAGCCCAGCGACGCCGCCCGCGGCACCGCCAGCTCGCGGGAGGAGATCGGCGACTTCGCCTACACCGCGCAGGCCGTCATCGTCACCTCCGGCGGCATCGGCGGCAACCACGACCTGGTCCGCCGCAACTGGCCGGCACGGCTCGGTACGCCGCCCACGCACATGATCAGTGGTGTGCCCGCCCATGTGGACGGCCGCATGTTGGCCATCACGCAGGACGCCGGCGGCGCCGTGATCAACCCCGACCGGATGTGGCACTACGTCGAGGGCATCCAGAACTGGAACCCGATCTGGGACGCGCACGGCATCCGGATCCTGCCCGGACCATCCTCGGTCTGGCTCGATGCGCGCGGACGACGGCTGCCAGTGCCGCTCTACCCCGGATTCGACACCCTCGGCACGCTCGCCCACCTGCGCACCACCGGCCACGACCACAGCTGGTTCATTCTCACTCAGAAGATCATCGAGAAGGAGTTCGCGCTCTCCGGCTCCGAGCAGAACCCGGACCTGACCGGTCGCAGCGTCAAACAGGTGCTCGGCCGCCTCCGTGCCGGCGCACCGGCGCCGGTGGAGGCATTCAAGCAACAGGGCGCCGACTTCGTCGTGGCCAACCGGTTGGACGAGCTGGTGAAGGGCATGAACGCGCTCACCGACGAACCTCTGCTGGACGCGCTCGACATCCAGCGCACGATCGAGGCACGCGACCGGGAGCTGGCCAACAGCTTCACGAAGGACATGCAGATCGCCGCCATCCGCAACTTCCGAAACTACCGGGGCGACCGGCTCATGCGGACTGCGGCGCCGCACCGGATTCTCGACCCGAAGGCCGGGCCGCTGATCGCCGTGCGCCTGCATGTGCTCACCCGCAAGACCCTGGGCGGCCTGCACACCGACCTCGACGGTCGGGTGCTGGACGGTGCCGGCCAGCCGGTGTCCGGGCTCTACGCCGCCGGCGAGGCCAGTGGGTTCGGTGGTGGCGGCATGCACGGCTACCGCGCGCTGGAAGGCACGTTCCTGGGCGGCTGTCTCTTCTCCGGCCGCCAGGCCGGCCGCGCCGTGGCCAGCACCGTCGGATGACCGGCTCGTACCCGCGAAATGAGGAAACTGTGACTCGCGACTGCGTACGCATTCTCGTGCCCTCGGGCATGCTCGGCTCGGGATTCCCGCCCGAGATCGTTGACCGTGGGCTGGAACTCGGCGCCGACGTCATCGCTCTGGACGGAGGGTCCACCGACTCCGGGCCGTACTATCTGGGCACCGGCACGGCCAAGACCACCGCCGCGGGCGTGGCGCGCGACCTTCGCCTACTGCTCCGGGCGGCGGCGAAGGCGCGCATTCCGCTGATCGTCGGCTCGTGCGGCACCAGCGGCACCGACTCCGGCGTGGACTGGGTCGCCGGGATCGCCCGCGGCATCCTGGCCGAGGAAGGGCTGGACCTGCGGGTCGCCACCATCTACAGCGAGCAGCGGGCCACCGACCTCAAGGACCATCTCGACAGGGGCCGGATCCACCCACTCCCGCCGGCCGGCGACCTCGATCCGGCGACGTTGGACAGCTGCCAGCACATCGTCGCGATGATGGGCCATGAGCCGATCGCCGAGGCGCTTGCGGGCGGAGCCGACGTGGTACTGGCCGGGCGCGCCACCGACACCGCCCTGGCCGCCGCCTTCCCGCTGATGGCCGGCATGCCGGCCGGCCCGACCTGGCACGCCGCCAAGATCATCGAGTGTGGCGCGCAGTGCACCACGAACCCGCGCTCCAGCGGGGTCTTCGCCACCATCGACGCCACCGGCTTCACCATCGAGCCGCTCGACCCGGCCGTCGCCTGCACGCCCACCTCGGTCGCGGCGCACATGCTCTACGAGACCGCCGACCCGTTCTCGATGCGGGAACCCGCCGGAACGCTGATGGTCGCCGACGCCACCTACCGGGCCCTGGACGAGCGACGGGTACGGGTGGAGGGCTCCCGTTTCGAGCCCGCCCCGTACACGAACAAGCTTGAGGGGGCCCGGATCACCGGCTACGAGACAATGTCGTTCACCGCCATCCGCGACCCGCACATCCTCGGCCAGATCACCACCTGGGCACAGCTGCTGCGCCGGGTCACCACGGATCGGGTCGCCCAGACGCTCGGGCTCAGCGCCGACGACTACGCCTTCGACATCCGCCTGTACGGCTACGACGCCGTACTGGAGGCACAGGACCCGGACACCCGGACACCGCGCGAGGTCGGCGTGATGCTCCTGGTCAACGCCGTGGATCAGCAGACGGCCACCGCCGTCGCGAAGATCGCCAATCCGCTCATGCTGCACCTGCCCACGCCCGACATGGACTACCTGCCCAGCCTCGCGTTCCCCTACTCCCCCGCAGAGACCGAGCGCGGCGCGACGTACGAGTTCGTCCTCAATCACGTCGTCGACGTGGACTCGCCCACCAGCCTCTTCCGCATCCACCTCTCGGAGGACAGCGATGTCCGATAAGGCCCACCCCCGCACCGTCGCCGACCTCGCGCTTGAGGTTCGGTCGAAGAACGCCGGCCCGTTCTGGGTGACGATGGAGCTGTTCATGCGCGACACTGCCGGGTACGCCGTGGTAGCCGACCCGGGCTTCCTGGACGCGCCGCTGATCGCGCGCCTCTACGGCGTACCGGCTGACGCCATCCGCATCTTCCGGATACCGGCGCTGAACGTCGTCAAGATCTCGTTCCCGCGCCCCGTGGCGCAGGGCAGCCTGCGCGACCGCGACATCCACGCCGGGCAGCACCATGTGCCCCTGGCCATGCTCCCGCTGCCGGAGTCGCACTGAGACCAGTGCCAACCGGGTCAGCGGGAATGCTGGGCCTGAACAAACCGCCGCAGCTGAGGAACCCCGGGCGTAGGCGTCGTTTCTGCCTACGCCCGGGGAGCTGGTAACCCCTAAGCCTGCTCGATGTCCGAGAACAGCCCCTTGAACGTGACCTGCGTACCCACGAGGGTGCCGAAGACATCAGCGGCAACGGTTGTCGCGACTGCTGCGGAGGCGTCTTCGTAGCTGTCGAAGTAGAGGTCGAGCGTCCGGTACGCGGGGGTGGCGGTGCCATCCTCCTTCGGCCACACTTTCGCCGACTCGAGTCGCCGCAGCTTCGGGAACGTCGCTGCGGCAGCCTTCACGTCCGCGTAGGCCCGCTCGAAGTCGTCGGGGCTAGCAGGGTTATCGATGATGATCGTGATCTTGGTGGGCAAGGGACTCTCCTCAAAGTGGAAAGATTGTTCGGTGCATTTCGGACAAAAATAGCGCCGCCGACCTGAATTCAGCGGCCGTAGGTCTCCAACAGCCGCAGCCACACCTCACTGACGGTCGGGTACGCCGGAACCGCGTGCCACAGCCGATCCAGCGGGACCTCGCCGACAATGGCGATGGTGGCGGCGTGAATCAGTTCCGCCACGTCCGGGCCGACAAGGGTGAAGCCGACGATCACCTTCCGGTCCTCGTCGACGACCATTCGGGCGTGTCCCCGGTAGCCATCGGCGTGCAGGGAAGCTCCAGCGACGGCCCCAAGGTCGTAGTCGACGACTCGGATCCGTAGCCCGGCCGCCTCGGCCGCAGCCGCGGTCAGGCCGACCGACGCGATCTCCGGGTCGGTGAAGACCACCTGCGGCACCGCACGCTCGTCGGCCGTCGCCACGTGCCGGCCCCACCGACCGTCCTCGACTCTCTCGCCCTTCGCCCGGGCCACGATCACGTCGCCGACCGCCCGCGCCTGGTACTTGCCCTGATGGGTCAGCAGCACCCGCCGGTTCACATCGCCCGCCGCATAGAGCCACTCGCCGCCGCCGACGACGCGCAGGGTGTCGTCGACCGCCAGCCAGCCGCCAGGCGCCAACCCGATGCGGTCGAGGCCGATGTCCTGGGTGTTCGGCGTACGACCGACCGCCACCAGCACCTCGTCAGCCTCGACCCGCTCGTCGGAGGCGGTCCTGATGTGGACGGTTCCGCTGTCGTCGCGGTTGACGGCGACGGCCTCCGCGCCGAGGCGTACGGACACACCGGCCTCGCGCAACGACTCGGTGACCAGTTCACCGGCGAACGGCTCCGCCGACGGCAACAGGCCATCGCGGGCCAGCACCGTCACCGACGACCCGAGGGCGGCGTACGCGGTCGCCATCTCGGCCGCCACGACGCCACCACCGATGATGGCGAGCCGACGGGGAACCGAACTGGCCGAAGCGGCCTCGCGGCTGGACCACGGCGCCGACTCACGCAGCCCCGGGATGTCCGGCAACAGGGCGCTGCTGCCGGCCGCGACGACCACGGCGTGCCGCGCGGCCAGGCGCGTGGTGACACCGTCGACGCCTGTCACCTCGACAACGCGGGCAGAACTGATCCGCCCCTGACCGCGGTGCAGCGCGATGCCGGCCGACTCCAGCCACGAGACCTGCCCGTCGTCCTGCCAGTGCGAGGCGAAGGAGTCGCGCCGGCCCAGCACCGCGGCCGCGTCCAGGTCTCCCGTCACCGCCTCACGAGCACCCGGCAGTTGGCGAGCCGCGCGCACCGCGGATGCACTGCGCAGCAACGCCTTGGTCGGCATGCAGGCCCAGTAGGAGCACTCGCCGCCGACCAGCTCCCGCTCGACGATTGCGGCGGTCAGCCCGCCCTGCACGACCCGGTCGGCGACGTTCTCCCCGACCGGGCCGGCACCGATCACGACGACGTCGTACTCGATGGTGGTCATGTCAGTTGCCCTTCGCGGCGCGGCCGAGGCGGATGGCCGCGATGAGGAAGAAGATGGCGCCGGGGATGGCGTAGCCGGCAGCGTTGGTCAGCGACGGGTTGTCCGCGGAGGCTCCGGCGATGAAGGACCCACCGGCCAGCACCGAGATGCCACCACTGATGATCATCGGCCACTGCCCGCCCATCTTCCGACGAGTGACACCAACGACCAACTGGACCAGACCGGCGACGATCGCCCAAGCACCCCACACCCGCAGGACAGCGGGAACACCGGACGCGCCTGCGATACCCACACCGACGGCCGTGACCAGGCTTACCGCGATGTTCACGTACAGCAGGGCGGGCGAGCCGGTCCGCGACGAACGGAGGTCGTAGATGGCGGCGCCCACGTCGAACAGCGGGTAGAGCACGAACAGCGCCACCGCGAGCGGACTGATCTCCTTGGCGGTGGCGATCGTGACGCCAGCCCAGACGATGGCGAACGCGAAGCGGACGAAGTACAGCCGCCGCAGCGCGGAAGCCGTCTGGGAGATACCGGGCGAAGCAGCAATGGTGGTCACGGGTGACCCTTTCAGCGGAGGGGTTGGTAGACCGATCGTTCTGTCTTGTCCAGCATGACAGGCTCAACCCGGATCGTCAAGACCGAACGTTCTATCCCCCGGCCTGGTCCTGCTTCATCGCTCCGCGCAACGCCTCGCCTGGTGCTGTCGAGCCTGAGGCCACTCACGTCCCTCAGACCGAACGTTCTATCCGCTACGATCGACGATATGACGTCCACCGCATCCGGTGCCCGGCCCTCCGAGGCGCGTCACCGGCTCCTCACCACGGCCACCAGGATCTTCTACTCGGAGGGCATCCATTCCGTCGGCGTAGATCGGATCATCGCCGAGGCGAAGGTGACCCGGGCCACCTTCTACCGGCACTTCCCCAGCAAGGACGATCTCATCCTCGCCTACCTGCGTGAGGTCCATGAGATGGATCGCGGCGCGGTCGAGACGGTCATCACCACCGATTCACGGCCGGTCGCCCCACTCCTGGCCATCGCCAACTCCATCGCTGAAAGCATCCAGTCCCCGGGGTTTCGTGGATGCGCGTTTCTGAACGCCGCGGCGGAGTATCCGGACACGGGACATCCCGTGCGTCAGGAGATCATCGCCCACCGGCAATGGTTCCTGGACACGCTCACCACGCTGATGGCGCAGGTCCAGGAGGAGACGGCAGAGTCCGCCGCGCGTCACTTCGTCATGCTCCGCGACGGTGCCATGGCAGCCGGATGCCTCTTCGACCCCGCGTTGGTGTCCGAGACCTTCCTGCTCGGCGTGGAAGGACTTCTCCGGATCACCGCCGAGCGCCGGTCCACCGAATCCGCGGGCTAGTTGTGCTGTCGAACTTCGCTCCAAGAACGCCTTCGATCTTCTCCTCGTAGGCGTTCCTGTGCATCAGCGAGAGCGTGACATCGACGAGGTCAGCGACTGTCCGCTCCTCCGGCAGCGGGATCGAGAGATCGTCGGTCCATCCCACCTTCGGCTCCCGAACAGGCCAGGGGGAGCTTGCGGCAGGTCAGTGCGCGTTGCCGCGGCTGCGTCCGGGAATGCGGGTGACAGGCGAAGCGGGCGGTGGTGAGATAGCGCCGTTATCGTAACGCGGTGGGTCATGCCGCAGTGGAGCAGCCTCGATCCGACAGGCGCCGAGGGATGGACAGTTATGCAACTGGTCGCGGGCGAACCGATGGAGTACCTGGGCGGTGACATGATCGTGGAGGTGGACCATCCGGCAGTGCGGACGTTAGCTGGTGAACTACGCGCGGCGCATCCGGACGACGTCGAATTCACGCGGGCCGCCTTCGAATGGGTTCGTGACCGGATCCGGCATTCCGTGGACGCTCAGGATCCGCGGATCACCGTCACCCCTGGCGAGGTGCTCAGCGCCGGCGTCGGCCTCTGCTATGCCAAATCGCACTTGCTGGTGGCCGTGGCGCGGGCCGGCGGCGTTCCGGCAGGGTTGTGCTACCAACAGCTGACCGACGGTAGAGAGCCCTTCCTGCACGGCCTCGTTGGCGTATACCTTGCGGACCGCTGGCATCGCCAGGACCCGCGCGGCAACCGCACCGGCATCGATGCCCAGTTCCGGCTCGGGCGTGAGCAACTGGCCTACCCGATCACCGACGGATTGCCCGGTCTCGACTTTCCTGAAGTACACGTACGCCCCTCGCCCAATGTGATCGCAGCCCTGCGCGGTGCTCGAGACGCTCTTGAACTGTGCCGCGCCGGGTTGCCCGCTACGCCCTGAGTCGGGGCAGCGGTTGCCTGCCATGGGAAATCGCGGCGACACACTCTTCTCGCATGAGCGCACGGGCCGGCCTGCAAGCCCTGCCATCCTCGCACCATCATGGATGATCGTGCGCTCCGCCGTGACCGGCAATCGCCCCGGGCTCAGGAGATCAATCGGGGGCCGATCACCCCCGGAACCGTGGCTGCTCGTCGACATCTATGACAGCGGGCTACCAGGCCAGCCTCCACATCGTCGCGATCGATGAATGGCTCTGACCGCCTCTGAGACACGGCTTAGGATGTCCGGTCCGAAGGGGATCTTCATCCTTTATCACGATCAGACCCGACGGGTCTGCGCCGACGACACAATCGGCTTACGCTCAGCGACATGAAAAAGCTCCTCGCGGGCCTGACGTCGCTGCTGCTACTCGCCGAGGTCGCGGTGTTCTACCTAGCCGCCAGCGGCGCGTTCATGCACGTGCCCGACGAGGAGGCCTTCATACCCCACCGCGTGCTCGGGTTTGCGATCTTCGTGCTCGCCGTCGTGTGCGTGGTCGTCGGCGCGCTCGCCCGGATGCCCGGGCGGTTCATCGGCATGATGGCCCTGATCGCCGGGCTGACGCTCGTCCAGGGGCTGATCCGGGCAGTCGCCAAGTCCTTTGGGGAGGACGAGTTGGCGCACAAGGTCTTCGGCCTGCACGCGATCAACGCGCTGGCGATCTTCGGCTTGACCTTGTGGGTCGTGCAGCAGTCGTTCCAGATCGCGCGGCGGCGCGCCGAGCTCA
Organism: Micromonospora sp. NPDC003944; assembly: GCF_053605225.1. Taxonomy (NCBI): domain Bacteria; kingdom Bacillati; phylum Actinomycetota; class Actinomycetes; order Micromonosporales; family Micromonosporaceae; genus Micromonospora; species Micromonospora sp. NPDC003944. Next base: position 69,698 of record NZ_JBSGIV010000014.1, on the reverse strand, counting down.
GCCGAACGGCGTCATAACCACAGCCGCGTTGATTGTCCTGGACCACGCCTGCACGCTGCTGGGCGTCGTCGCGTGGATGGCCGCAGGTGTGACCGCGGCGCTGCGGCGCGCCGGGCCCGCACTCGTGCTGCTCGCCGTAGCGTTGGTGCTGACGGCGGCCAGGGCGGTGCCGATGGAGGTGCTGGCCGGGCGGGGCTGGTGGTTCGTTCAGGAGTCGGCCGTCGCTCGGTTCGAGGTGGGCGGGACCGTGCCGACCTTGCCGGTGTTGGAGCGGTTGGCGGCGCCTCGCGACGCTGGGGCTTGAGTCGCTGACCGCGCCAGATTGCGCTTCGACGAGGTTCCGCTCGCCGCGCAGGACCGGTGCGTAGGGGTTCTGTCCAGGGATGCGGGCACCGGCCCGGTCAGCAACGACCCATCGCCGTTCCCTTGGCCCATGCCTCGATGAGTTCGGTGGCCTGGCCGGGGTTGAGCCGAGGATCGCACAGTGAGGTGTAGTGACGCTGTAGTTGGTCCTCGTTCTCCACGGATCCACCGATACATTCCGTCACATCGTCCGCTGCGACCTCGATGTGGAGGCCGGCGGCGTGCTGCCCGTTCTGCCCTATGATGTCACGAAAGCGCAGCGCCTCAGTGATCACGTCGGTGAGGTGGCGTGTCTTCAGGCCGTTCGAGGCTTTCACGGTGTTGCCGTGCATGGGGTCGCTCAACCAGACAACCGAATGTCCCGCGTTCACCACACGGCGGACTATGGATGGCAGGGCCTCCTGGATCCGGTCCCGACCCATCCGGGGTATCAGGACGAGGCGGCCCGGCTCGCGCCGCGGGTCGAGCGCCCCGCACACCTGCAGGACATCATCGGGGTCGGCGTCCGGTCCGATCTTGCATCCCACCGGATTGACGACGGAGGAGAGCATGGCGACATGGGCCGCGGCCGGCTCGCGGGTCCGCTCACCCACCCAGGGCAGGTGGGTCGAGCCCAGGTACAGGTCGTCGGTGTCCGGGGCTCTGCGGATCAGCCGGGCCTCGTAGTCGACCACCAGCGCCTCGTGGCTCGACCATGGGCCCTCCGTCGTCGCCGTACGTCCGTTTCCCTGACGGTAGTTCCGCATCACCCGCTGTACCGCGTCGCTGGCCTCGTAGGCCCAGACCATGCGCCGCGGGTCGGCTCTGCGGGTCCTCGACCCGGCGATGTCCGAATTGATCATGTGTCCTCGAAAGGAGGGGATGCGGAGCGCGTCGTGCCACTCCATGGCCTGCGATCGGGGCTTGGCGAACTGTCCAGCCATCCGGCCGACACGGATGACACTCTGACCGGTGAGCTCACCGAGCCTGTCCCCCAGCCGGTCGATGATTTCGAGTTTGGCTGAGGTGTGCCGGGGCGTGCACTCGTAGAAGCTCTCGGCGCAGTCGCCGACCTGCAGCACAAGACTGCCGGTGGTGGCTAGTGTCGACAGCGACTCCCGCAGCTGCCAAATCTCCTCGGTCGTCACCAGTGGTGGCGCTGAGGAGAGCGAATGACAGACCTCGTGGTACGCGGGGTGGTCCCGCCAGTCCGGTTGTTGAGCCGCCGGCATGCCCTGCCACGGACCGAGTGGGGCGAAGTCCGCCGTAGAGCTGGGTTGCTGCATCTGTCCTCCACATAAGAGATCAGCGAGACGGGCCTGCGGGAGCCGCGGCAGGCCGCGAGCCGATCGCCAGAGGAGCCCGGCGACGGCCGGGTCGCGCCGGCGCTAACCTCCCGGTCGAGGGGTGTGCGCGGATAGCGTGGCCCAGCCACCGGTGTGTGCGCATCACGTCTTTGCGTTGCCGAGAGCGGCATTGAATGGGCTGGGAATCCGCGTCCGGGAGAGCGGGTATGGCGTGTTCGCGTCATCGAGCCGCCTGGCGACCACACCCACGGCGAGGATCCACAGCACCACCGACAACCCCAGCGAACGTTGGTGAAACGGGGCACTAGCTCTCCAGCGCGGCCAGCACGTGCGCCGTGGTCAGCGGTACCGCGCAACGATCCGCCGCGTACCGAAGCGCCATGAGATGGTCGTCGAGCGACAGGTCGGCCAACGCATCCGACACGAGGAACGGCTGGATGTCGCGGCTGAACGCGTCGCTGGCGGTAATGAGGCACCCCATGTGCGCGTAGACGCCGCAGACGATGATCTGATCCCGGCCCGACCCCCGCAGTCGTTCCTCCAGGTCGCTGCGGAAGAACGCGCTGTAGCGCCACTTGGTCAGCACTGTGTCGCCCGGCTCTGGGGCGACGTCGTCGGCGATGCCGCGATCGGCCTCCGCGCTGCTCATGCCGGGACCCCAGAGGTCGTGCAGCAGCCCACGGTCGCGACGGCTCATCCCGCCCGGCTGTGCCGTGTACAACACCGGCACCCGGGCCGCGCGGGCCGCCGCGAGCAGCTTCATGACATTGGCGAGCAGGTCGCTAAGCGGGGACTGCCCGGATGGGAACGGGCGTAGGAAGTAGCGCTGCATGTCGTGCACCAGCACGGCGGCCCGGTCCGGATCCGGGCGCCAGGGCATCGCCGCACTCGGCAGATCGCTGTCACCGGGCATGGGGTACGCAGCGATCGGGGTCATGGCCATGGTTCGTCTCCTATTCGGCATCCGACGACGTCATACATGCAGGGCCGCGCCGCCGTCCACGTACAGGTCGTGCATCGTGACGTGACCGGCCTGGTCCGACACGAGATACGCGACCGCTTCGGCCACGTCCCGCGGCTGGGCCAGCTTTCGAAGCGGAATACCGACGCGGTACGCGGCCGGCGAGCCCTCGACCACCTGCCGCGGATCACCGGCCTCGCCGAGCATCGCGCGCAGCATGGGTGTGTCGGTCGAGCCCGGCGAGACGACGTTGCACCGGATGCCGTAGTCGGAGAGCTCCAGCCCCAGACATCGGGTGAACTGGGCCGACGCGGCCTTCGAGGCGGCGTACGCGGCCATCTCCGTGCGCGGCACGCCGGCGGCGTTGGATGCGATCGTCACGATCGCACCCCGTCGGCGGCCGATCATTCGGCGGGCCACCGCCCGGGACAGGTGGAACACCCCGCCCGCGTTGATCGAGAAGGTCTCGCTCCACTGCTGGTCCGACAGTTCGACCACCCTTCCGGTGTGCAGGACGCCGGCCGCGTTGACCAGGACGCCGATGGGCCCGAGCTCGTCCTCGACGCGCCCCACGAGCGCGTCCACGGCCTCGCTGTCGCGCACGTCGACGAGGTAGCCGCGGACCGAATCACCCTCCGCCTCGATCTTGGTCAAAACGGTGTCGAGCGCCTCGCCGTTGCGGTCGACGGCCGCGACGTGCGCCCCCGCGCCCGCCAGGAGGCCCGCCACGGCGGCACCGATGCCCTGCGCCGCACCGGTGACCAGTGCGACCGTCGACTCGATTCCGGTCAGTTCCATCATGCGCTCCCGCTGGTCGTAGTTGCCTGCTCGGCGTCGTACCCGAAGAGCCATTCATGCCGGTCCAGACCGGATGCGGTCTGAGCGGGGTTGTCGCGGCGATGCCGCGCTTGCCCGTTGACGAGGTGGATTGTCTCCGCGTTGGCACGGGACTGTTGCTGGATCCGCGTCGTCCGGGGAAGGCGGATACCTTCGTAGCGGCGCAGGGCCGCGCTCAGGTCGTTCGGGCGCGCGCCGGCCGTCTGCCCGGAGTGGCGCGGCCGATCGGCCACGATCTGCTCACGTGCGATCGAATGAATGCCGTCGGCCCCCGCGCGCGGGGAAGGGCGGCGCCTCACGTGGGATCAGGGTCCCTGGCGTCGTGGGTCGTCCACCGCTACTGATCCAGCTCCCGGGACGGGCCCGCAGTACCGACGTCGGCCGCCAGCCCCAGCAGGTCAGCGGCCCTACGGCCGCCCGCCCAGACGACCGCGGACGACCCGCGCCGGGGCGCCTGGGCGATACGCAGGGCGGCATGACGAGTGCGCTCGAGAGTCCGCGCAGACCTACCGCCGCTTCTCTGAACCAGCACATTCACAGCCGTGTTCACCGCCCTCGTCGAGCCGCTAATGTCGTCGACAGTAATGGCGATGCATTTGCCCGACCACTACCCGCTCGAGTAGTGGTGCCGCATTCATCTGTTCACGCCATACCGACCGTACGTTACCGGGAATACGGGATCGTGGCGTCACGTCATGTGCTACGCCTTTCGCCGCCGCAGTATCGAGAGGGGTGATCTGATCTCATGCAAGGGGGAGCAATATGGACGGGACGCATTCGAGCATGGCCGGGCCCCCAGATGTTCTGGCCGGCCTCGGCGAGGACGGGCGCGCCTTCGCCCTGCTGTATCGGCCCGGCCCGGCCAGGGACGCGCGCGTGGAGGTCCTGACCGGCGACGTCCACGACGTGGGCAGCCTCGCCGAGTTGCCGCTACCTGGCGACCCGGCGGGCGGCGCCCGGCACGACCTGCTTGTGGCGGTCCCGTACCGGCAGGTCACCGAACGTGGGTTCGATTGCCACGACGACCATGCGCCCCTGCTTGCCATGCGGATCCACGAGCAAGCCGAACTCAGCCTCGATCAGGCCCTGGCTGGTCTGCCCGAGCAGAAGGTGCGCGTGTCCGACGCCGGATTCGACGCCAGCGACGAGGACTACGCGGCGATCGTCAAGCGCGTGGTGGGTGATGAGATCGGACAGGGTGCCGGATCCAACTTCGTCATCAGGCGGTCCTTCGCCGCGCGGCTGGACGACTGTTCGGCCGGCACGGAGCTGGCGATCTTTCGGCGGCTGCTGACCGGGGAGCTGGGTTCGTACTGGACGTTCCTGTTCCACACCGGCGCGGGGACATTCATTGGCGCATCGCCGGAGCGGCACGTCAGCATGGCAGGCGGCACCATCTCGATGAACCCCATCAGCGGGACCTACCGGCACCCCTCGACCGGGCCGGACATTCCCGGTTTACTGCAGTTTCTGAATGACCCGAAAGAGGCCAACGAACTGTATATGGTCGTCGACGAAGAACTGAAGATGATGGCGCGGATGTGCACCTCCGGCGGTCGGGTGCACGGCCCGTTTCTCAAGGAGATGGCCCGCCTCACTCACTCTGAGTACACCTTGACCGGTCAGAGCGACCTCGACGTACGCGATGTGCTGCGGGAGACCCTGCTCGCGCCGACCGTCACCGGCAGTCCGCTCGAGAACGCCTTCCGGGTCATCACCCGACATGAGACGACCGGGCGCGGATACTACGGCGGCGTTCTCGCACTGATTGGCCGTGACGCGATGGGCAGCCGCACACTCGACTCAGCGATCATGATCCGCACCGCCGAGGTCGGCAGCAACGGCAAGCTGCGCCTGGGCGTCGGCGCCACCCTGGTGCGTGACTCCAAGCCCGAGTCCGAGGTCGCCGAGACGCAGGCCAAGGCTGCGGGCATGCTCGAAGCGCTCGGCCTCACGCTCGACGGCGACGGCGCCGCGGGCGAGCCCGCTGGCACGGGGGCGCACCCGTCGCCGTCCACCCATCCCGGGGTACGGCTGGCGTTGCAGAGCCGCAACTCCACGCTGTCGCGATTCTGGCTCGACGGGGCACACCGGACGAGCCCGGAACCGGAGTTGGACGGTCGGCGCGTCCTGGTCGTCGACAACGAGGATACCTTCATGGGAATGCTCGGCCATCAGCTGCGTTCCCTCGGCCTCCGGACCACGATCACCCGATACGACAGTCCGCTGCAACTGGAGGGCTACGACCTCGTCATCGTCGGTCCCGGCCCCGGCGACCCCAGCGACATGACAGATCCGCGCATGAACACGCTCCGCACGCTCACCCGTAACCTGCTCGCCGGCGCGGTCCCGTTCCTGTCCATCTGCCTGGGCCACCAGGTCCTCGCCGCCGAGTTGGGCTTCGACCTCGTACGGCGCACGGTGCCCAATCAGGGCGTCCAGATGCGCGTCGATCTGTTCGGCCGGTCCGAACTCGTGGGCTTCTACAACACCTACACAGCCCGTTCCGCACACGACGTCATCTCAGGCGGGCAGGGCAAGCCCGTGCAGGTGAGCCGAACCCCGGAGACGGGCGAGGTGCACGCCCTGCGCGGCGCGGGATTCCGGTCCGTGCAGTTCCATCTCGAATCCATCCTCACCCAGCACGGCCCGCAGATCCTCAGCGACCTACTCGTCTCGCTACTCAAGGAGGCGCAGAGCGCCGCCGCCGCTGATACACGTGTCGGCGCGCGTCGCCACTAGGCGGTCATGCGATGTCCAGGCCGGTCCGGCACCGTCGGGTCATCCACGATCAACCGTCTTGCCAGTGCTTCATCTGCTCCATCAAGGCACATCCCCCAGCCGCCGCACAGGGGCAGCTCGCCCTCGTCGCCCAAGGTGTCAGGCTGCCCTCGGTGCCGGTCATGCGAGGACAGCCCGCCGCCCCTCGGGCCGGCACGTCAGTGAGCGTGGCTGCCGCCTGCGAAGGGAGTACTCACACCGTCGTAGACGAGCCGCAGCATCATGCCCTGCTCCTGATGCGGCAGGTTGTGGCAGTGGTTCATCCAGACACCCGGGTTGTTGGCGCGGAACGCCACCTCCCAAACCTCTCCCGGCCGCACATCGAAGGTGTCCACCCACAGTGGGCTTCCGGAGGAGCGCTCTCCGTCCCTGGAGAGAACCAGCACGGAATGGCCGTGCAGGTGCCAAGGGTGAGTCTCGAGGCTCCGGTTGACCACCGTGAAGCGGACGACGTCCCCTTCGGCGACGAGCTGGTCGGGGACCGAGGGATGCCCGCGACCGTCGACGGTCTGGGCGAAGGCCGGGCGGCCGTCGACCATGGCCAGGGAGCGGTCCAGGACAAGCGTGAAATGCCGATCGGCGTTGTCGGCGTCGAACGGTACGGCCGCCGGCTCGCCGTAGTGCAGCAAGTCGAGCTCGGGCCAGTCGGAGGTCTCCGGCCGGTCCGGATCGTTTCCGGCGTAGCCGGTCGGGCGCAGCAGCAAGCCCTTGGCGTGGCCGTTGTCGAGCACGAGTGAAACCGGCGTCTCCGGCATGGTCAGGACCGCGTCGTACCGCCCGCCGGCGGGTATGCGGAGCCCGACCTCACGTAGCTCGCCCGGCCGGTGGAGATCACGGCCGTCAACTGCCACCACCCGGAACGGCGTGTCGGTCAGCGCGAACCAGTGCGGATCCGAGTCGGTGTTGATCATTCGCAGTCGCACCAGCGCGCCCGCACGGGCGGTGTGGACGGTGCGATCGGCCTGGTCCCCGATAACCGCGGTGTCGTCGAAGGTGTGCACGGGCAGCGTCAGGTCCAGCTCTTCCGCCGGCTGTCCCTCTCGCGGACTCACAACGAGGGTCCCGTACAGCCCCTTGCGCACTCCGGGGTGCGATACCTGGTGCGTGTGATACCAGTACGTCCCCACCTGATCGGCCTGGAACCGGTAGACGAACTCGCCGCCCGGCTTCACCGCGTGCTGTGTGGCGCCCGGCGCACCGTCCTCGCCGCACGGCACGTCGTACCCGTGCCAATGCACGGTGACACCGTCGTCGATGTCGGCGTTGCGAAGCGTCACCTCGATGAGATCACCTTCGGTCGCGGTGATCGCCGTGCCGGGCAGCCGGCCATCGTAGGTCCACGCGTGGACCTCGCCTCCCGACGCGAGACTCACGTTGGCGGTCCTGGCGGTGAGTGTGTGCCGCCGGGTGGCGCCGCCCGGCACCGGGACGCCGGGCCCTCGCAAGTCAGCCACCGAGACCGTCGCAGTGGACCCGGAGGCAGGTGCTGGGCCTCCCCCGGTGACCACGCCCTCAGGATCCCGGAACAGCAGACCGACACCGACGGCCCCTGATCCGACCGCGACCGCCCCGCCGGCCACGCCGAGGAACCTGCGGCGGGAGAGCTCCGTGGGACGTCGCGGTCCCGGCAGTTGGCTGCTGCCCGGGGAACTGGCGTCGGTCTGCTCTCCGGTCGGTGTCGTGATCACCCGCATGGTCAGGAGTGCGCCCGCGCAGACCAACGAGACGGCGATCAGCGCGGTGCTCCAGGTGAGAGGAAAGCCCGCGAGGAACGTCACCATCAGGCCAGCCAGCGCGGCGTATCCCGCCGTGAGCAGCGCGACGAGGCCGCCGGCGGGCAGACTCTCGCCGGGGGTCCGGTGCGCCGTACGCAACCAGGGCCCGGCGAAAAGCACGGCGGCCAACCCCGCGGCGCCCAGCAGGGGGAGGCACAGCAGCACCTTCTCCTGCACGAACCACCAGCCCCGGCCGGACAGCGCCGCCACGGTGGCCACCCGGGCGAGCGTTACCAGGACCGCTCCGACGAGCAGGCCGAACGCGAGCCGATAGCGCCGGAGGGCCGCCGTGACACCGGCCGCGAGCCAGGAGGCGACACCCAGCAGCGCTACGGCGTAGTCGAAAAGGATCCAGTGGAGCGTACTCATGATACCGATCGCGCCGAGCCAGCAGCCGTGGTGGCGGGCGCCGTCGCTTTGCGGCCTCCCACCTTCTGAATGATCGTGTGAAGCACGGCCATCATGATCAGCCCGTTGACCGCGTGCAGGCCGAACACGAGCTGTCCGGCGGTCGTAGTGCTTCCCGAGTCCCCGAATGCCTTCGCGATGACCACGATCACGGGCTGCAGGATGCCGAGGCCGGCGACCAGGGCGGTGAGGCCGATGATCTGGCCGGGCATCCGTCCCACCGCGGCGACCACCGCCAACACCACGGCGAGGAAGACCGTGCCCATCCCCAGCATGCGGTGGGGCCGGAATGCCTCGTCATTGGGCGCGCTGTTGAACGCACCGTTCCCGGCCAGGAAGAACAGCACGAAAATCGCGAACATTAACAACGCCGCCAGCCCGACGAACGCTTTACGCATGGGAGTCCCTTCAGGTTGGTTGAGCCGCAGAGGTGTTCGGGTCTGTCTTGCCGGTCAGGCGGTGCGGCGGGAGCGGGAGCGGGCGACAGCCGGCACGCCGAAGACCAAACCGGGCAGCCCCATCCAGGGTCCCTTCGGCTGCCGAACAGAGGTACCTGCGTCAGCGTAGGCACCGAAGGGGTCACTGGTCGTCATGCGGAAGGAGACAATTGATCTACTGCCGGGGCGGTACGCACCCGGGGCGCTGCTGCATTCGCAGCAGCCACGTACCACCGCCGCAGCATCGCAACCCGACTTGCATTCGGCCTCCGACCGGTCAGCGGTGCAGGGGACTCACTAGGCCGGATTCGTAGGCGAAGACCACGAGCTGGGCGCGGTCGCGAGCTCGGAGCTTCGTCATAGCCCGATTGACATGGGTCTTCGCGGTCAGTGGGCTGATCACCATATGGTCGGCGATCTCATCGTTGGACAGGCCCCGCGCCGCCAGGAAGACGGCCTCGCGTTCGCGGTTGGTCAGCTCCTCCATCCCCGGGCTGACCTCCGCGCCGGGCGGCTGTGCGACGTACCGACTGATCAGCATTCTGGTGATCGACGGTGCGAGCAGGGCGTCACCCCGCGCGGCGACGCGAACGGCGTGCAGGAGGTCGTCCGGCACGATGTCCTTGACCAGGAACCCGGCCGCACCGCTGCGCAGCGCATTGAAGACGTGTTCATCCGAGCCGTAGTTGGTCAGGATGACCACTCGCACCCCGGCCAGGTCCGGGTCCGCGACGATCTGCTTGGTCGTCTCGATGCCGTCCATCACCGGCATCTGGATGTCGATCAGGGCGAGGTCGGGCAGGTACTCCCTGGCGAGGGCCAGCCCCTCCCTGCCGTTGGCGCCCTCGGCCACCACCTCGATGTCGTCTTCAGCGTCGAGAAGTGCGCGGAAGCCGCTGCGAAGGAGCGGCTGGTCGTCGACCAACAGGACACGGATCATGAAATTCGCGCCACCGGGAGTTCGGCCTGGACGGTGAATCCGCCCTCGGTACGCGGTTCGGCGCGCAGGCTGCCACCCAGGGCGGTGACGCGTTCGCGCATCCCCAGCAGCCCGACTCCGTGCACCGGGGCAGAGCTGGGCTTGGCCGTTCCGTCGTCATCGATCCGGATGGCGATGGCGTCCGGGAGGTAGTCGATCCGGATCGACGCGCTCGCAGCGGCGGCGTGGCGGGCGGTGTTGGTGAGCGACTCCTGGACGATCCGGTAAACGGTCCGGTCCACCGCGTCCGGCACGTCCTGCCGTTCTCCTTCGATCGTCAGCGTCGTGCTCAGGCCGATCCCATGGGCCCCGGCCAGCAGTTCCGGAAGGTGATCGAGCCCATGTGACGGTGACTTGCTGGCGTCGCGCAGCGTCTCCAGGGTCGCCCGCAGCTCCCGGGTAGCCTCACGGCCGGCCTCCTGGATGGCCAGCAGGGACTCCGATACCTGTTCGCCACGCTTGCGGGCCAGGTGGACCGCGACTTCGGCCTGCACCTTGATGATCGAGATCTGGTGGGTGAGCGAATCGTGCAGCTCCCGTGCGATGTGCAGGCGTTCCTGGGTCGCGCGCAGCCGCGCGGTTTCCTCGCGCGTGCGCTCGGCCTCGTCCGCCCGCCGCTCGGCCTGCCGCAGCGCCTCACCCGCGGCAGCCGCAGCGATCAGCCAGGCCAATTCGAGGACACCACGGGCCTGTGCGATCGGTTCCTTCCCAGCACCCTCGGGGGAGGCCATGATCGCGAGCGGAAGAACGGTCATCACGATCACGCTCACCACCAGCGTGCCGATCCGGTGCCCAGACCGTACGGCGGCGTACACCGCGATCAGGTATGCGACGGCGGGCACCGCGAAACCGATCGCGTTGTAGCTCACCACGCACAGCCCCGTGAGAATCAGGACGGGAATCGGAACTCGGTTCATGACCGCCAGCGCCAGGCCGCTCGTCACGACGAGCGCGTAGCCGAGCAGTTTGAGGTCCGTGGTGGAGTGTTCCCCCGCCAACGCGGTGATCAGCAGCGCTGCCGCCACGCCAACCGCGACGATCCAACTCTTGGTCCGGTTCCAGACATCGGAGAGTCCAGTCCTCATGAGCGCACTGTAGCCGAGCAGACCGGCTTCGCGTCGACCGCGAAGCGCACCGCTGCCGCCGTGGGGCGCATGACGCGTCCACCATGGACGCGTCCAGGCCGGGTGCCGCCGCCGACCGTCGGGTGTGGGCGCAGACCGTAGGACGGTAAGCCGCCGCGTGACGACGAGCCTTACGGGTCGCGCCTTCCACGAGGCGGCGTTCGTGGACGTTCGAGAGCAGGGTCCCGATGGGATGGTCCGTCTTCCGGTGAGGCCATTTTGACGATGCACGGCAAAGGGATCTCGGTCATCCGGAAGGGACCTGGATCGGCGGCCGAGCTAGCCCGAGTGACGTGACGCGATCACCCCTGCATCCCAATCTCGCACGAATTCCTTGAGAACGCGTCAGTTCAAGCGCGAGAAATTGTGGCCTATTCCATTCCGGGCGCGTGCATCGACCCGAAGGCAATGCGAATTCGGTACCAGCGCATCCGCGGTCTGCACGGCTCAACGTCGAGTCGGCATAGCCTGACAGTAATCTCGCCGCGTCGTCCTGCACACTACTCACGCGAGTAGTGCACGCTGATACACGTATATGCGCCGTCCCACCGCAGATCCCGTATAACTGAGTCAGCTTTTCCGGCATCAGGTGCTCGACTGTCCGGTCGGACAGTCGAGGCGCCGCGATGACGGCCATGCCCCGGACACGCGTCGGACGATTCTCTCAGAGAGACACGGAGCGGTAAGCATGAGTTCACTGGTAGGGCGTGAGCACGCACTGTCCTCGTTGAGTGGCCGTCTGGACGCCACTCTGCGGGGGTCGAGCAGTTGCGTCATCGTCGACGGGCCGTTCGGCGTCGGCAAGACCCACCTGCTGAAGGCCACGGCCCTGGAGGCGGCCGAACGCGGCCTCACCGTGGTGGCGGGCCGAGTGAGCGTCACCGATCAGCCGATCCCCATACACCTGCTCATCAACTTCCTGCGTCACGTGATACCGGGTGAAGTCGACTTCGATGAGCTGGCCCGCCCGGACAGGAACCCCTTCTGGTTGATGGATCGTGTCGGCGAACTGGTCAAGAGCGCCGCCCGCAGACATCCCGTGGCAATCGTCCTGGACGATGCCCATCGGCTCGACGACGTCAGCGCCCTGGCCCTGCGGGGGCTCGTGCAGTCGTTGGCCTCGTCACCGGTGCTGTGGCTGCTCGCACGCCGACCGGTCCCCATTCGGTCTCTCGCCCAGCATGCCGTCGACTGGCTGGTCGAGCACGTTGCGGTGCGGCTTCACCTGGCGCCGCTGGACGGCTCGGCGGTAACCGAGTTCTGCACCGGCATCCTCGGTGCCAAACCGGACGCATCCATGCTCAGCTGGGCGGCCCGCTGCGGAGGCAACCCATGGCTGATGGAGAACGTCTTCAGCGCGCTCACCAAAGCGGGACAGATGATCATCGCGGACGGCGCGGCTTCGGTGGTGTCCGACCGTCTACCCAAAGGCGTTCTCACCGCCGTCGCCAACTTGCTGGACGAGATGTCGCCCGAGGTCCGGCGACTGCTGGTCAACGGCCGGAGGATCGGCCAGACGTTCACGGTCGAGGGAGTGGCGACGTTGCTCGGCGAGCCGGCTCACGAGCTGTCCTACGGCGCCGACGAGGCCGTACAGGTCGGCCTGATGCGACGCGATGGTACAAAGCTGACGTTCGCACAGCAGGTGATCGGAGAGGCGCTGCAGTACGCCCCGTTTCAGGAACGGGAGCCCGGCACCGTGTCCGCTCCCGCGGCAACCCCTTCCCCACCCGACGTCGCGAAGGCCCGTTCCGTGTGGCTGGTGCCGCTCCCCTCGGTCGTGACGCCCTCCGCTCCGCCGCTGCCGCGGGAGCGAAGACGTGGCGACGACATGGCGGCTCGGGCCATCGCCCATCTGGAGCGAACGTTTGACGAAGCGCCACGAACGCTGGCACGTGCCCTGCGCCTGCTTGCCACGGTGGGGAGGTGCGCCGAAGCCTGCCGCCTCGCGGACGTGGCTCTTCGTCCTGGTATCGAGGTGGCGACCGAAGCGCACCTCGTACTCGAGCTGGCGCAGGGACTGCGGGACGCCGCCAGCCACGCTATGACGGTCGAGCTTCTTCAGCGAACCCTGGCCAGACAGGACGTCTGTGAGCTGGATCGGGCCAAATTGAATCGGGCGCTCGAGGACACCACGAACCGCATGAGCGACGTGCCCGGCGGGGTCACCGCACCGTGGCGCACGCAGCCCCCGGCTCCGTATCCCCCCGACACCACTGAGCGCCCGCTCTGGACGTGGCTGGTCCGGGCCCTCCTCGCGGCCGATCATTTCGAAGAGGCGACATCCGTCCTCGACACCGTCGAGCAGGACGCGGACGATCTCGGAGCGACCTGGTCGGAGTCCCTGTGGCACGGCCACCGCGCCGAACTCCTGATCGCGGCAGGTCGACTCGAGGAAGCCCGGCTCGAGGCCGAGGCCGCGCTTCGTCCGGCCGAGCGGTCGGCGTCGGCAGACTCCGTACCCGCGCGCCTCGTGCTGGCCCACATCAGCATGCATCAGGGTGATCTCGCCACCGCCAGCACCCAGCTGCGGATGACCGAACGGTTGATGACCGGTGACGCGGGAACCGACAAGGCTCGGCTGAGCTGGGCGTTCGCGCAGTTCCACGCGGTCAGTGGGCGTCCGGCGATGACAGTCCAGACTCTGATCAACAGCGAGGGGCACGTCGTACCCGACCCCCTGCTCGTCTTCGAAGCTCCGACGGCTGCGGCAACGCTCATCCTCCAGGCCAAGCGGGCGGGCCTCGGCTCGGAGGCCGAACGGGCGGCCGAGTTCGCCCGGCGGATCGCCCAGCGTAACCCGGTGGTGCAGTCGCTGGCGGGGGGCGCTGAGCACGCCGAGGGCGTCCTGCGCAACGACCCGGTAGCTCTGCACCGCGCCGCGGATCTTCACCGATCAGCCGGACGTCCGCTGGCGGCGGCGACCGCGCTCGAGGACGCGGCGCGGGTGGAGCAGAGCCTGCGGGACAAGGCCCGAGCGGCCCGGCTACTCGCCTCCGCCGTGGATCTCTATCTGGAATGCGGCGCGCAGGGTGACGTGGACCGGGTGCGGGAGAAACTGCGTCATCTCGACGCGCACAATGTCCGTCGGCTGGATGCCGAGCGGCCCAAGTCGGGCTGGGAAAGTCTGACGAGCGCAGAGCTTCGCGTCATCCGGGCGATCATCGACGGCAGGACCAACAGGGAGGCGGCGAGCGCACTGTTCCTGTCGCCGCACACCGTCGACAGCCATCTCCGGCGGGTGTTCTCGAAGCTAAAGATCAACAGCCGCGTCGAACTGACCAGGCATTTCATCGCCCATGAGGCCGTCCCACCCAGGGTCTCGGCACAGCAATCAGGTGGTACCCGGTAAGGCCAGTCCGCCGGCTGATCAGACCAGCCGGCGGAGCCGATAAATCGTCCCCTGCCGTTCTTCCGACTATCAGCCCGCCCGACCGTCGGCGGGGCCGGAGCCCCATTTCTCCTCGTCCATCGGATAGATCGACGCTCTGCTCGAGTACATCGCAGCCGCGTTCGCCAACTCGACACGGGTGTTGATGTCCAACTTCTTGTAGACCTTGCGGAGGTGGTAGTTCACCGTGTGCGCCGACAGATGCACCTGTTTGGCGATCTGCCGATTCGTCAAGCCCACGCTCACCAGATAGGCGATACGTTGCTCCATGTCGGAAAGAGCGGACCAGCGGGTGGCAAGCCGCGAAGTGCCCTCTTCGGAGTGGGTCGACGCGACCGGCCGGGCCCCCGCCGGCGCTTTGGCCGCATAGAGCTTGGCGAGTTCCTCGGTCGCCAGGGCCACTGAGATCGGATCCGGCGACTGCGCGATGATGAGCGCGAGCGCGGCCGGGGCACTGTTCGCCAATGCGCTAGCATGCATGGCCGTCAATCCAATAATCGGGAAATCTGGATTGTCCTCCGCCAGACCGTCGACCGTCCGTAGAACGCTGTACTCAAGGTCGCTGTCGCGCACGTCTCGCGCGAGAAGCACCAGGAAGGCAGCGGCACTCGGAACCTCGATGTACAGGCTCCGCTGCGTCGGCAGATGGCTGTACTTGCCGGACAGTAACTGGGCCGCCTCCCAGGGTCCTTCCTTCTTGACCGCGATGAGCATCTCGGCCCAGGCATACTGCACAGAGTCGAGCACCACCTGGCTCGCCGCGGCGGTATGCGCCCGCTGCAGGTACTCGATGGCTGCGGGCAGGTCCTCCATATAGAACGAGGCGGTACTGAGCACCGAGTAGGCGAGGGGTCCGAGCATGGGAACGGCGTCCCGCTCCTCCGCGGCGATCGCCAGCGCCGCCTCCCGACGCGCGTCCCCGATACGCCCGGACTGGAGGAACAGCCGGGCCCGCATGGCCGCACACGCTGCCGTCCAGACCGGTACGGGCAGGCCGCGCAGACCGGCCTCGGCGTCATCGATCAGCGTCTCGGCCGCGTCGAACTCGCGAAGGCTCACAAGTTTCCCGGCCAGAGCGAGTTGGGAATGAAGGCACCAGACCGGATGAGCATGCTCGCTGAGGCGAACCGCGTTGCGACCGAGCTTGAGGCCCTCGGCCAACCGCCCCGTACGCCACAGCACAGTGGATCGTGCCGTCAGCGCCATCGCTGCGGCGATATCGCCCGGCCCGGCCCCTCGCTCCCGCAGGATCCGCTCGGAGGCGATCTCGGCTTCTGCCCTGCCGAGCAGGTGGTAACCCAGAATAAGAGACGCCTCCGCGTCGAGCCGAGCGGCCAAAGAGATGCCCGGACTGGCGAGAACGCGCTCTGCCGCACGGACTCCGGCTGCCGCGTCCCCGTTCATAATCAAGCTGTGCGCCCGGGAGCACGGCCCGCCGGCTTCGTCCTTGACCGTGCCGGACGATTCGCTCGGCCGCTCGGCCAGCCATAGCCGCTGACCGTACGCCGGGGTACGTCTTCTGGAAAGACTCATGGCCTCCCGCCGCAGGGCGTCACGTGCGGGGGCGGGGATGGATTCGATGATCGCCTGCAGAACAAAATCGCTCTGAAACGCAAGTTGATGCTCGGCGGCAACGACGAATCCTGATGCCATTGCCTCATCCAAGGGAGAGAGTAATGTTCCTGAAGATCTGTCCAGCAATCCTGCCACATCCTCCAGTCTGAAGGATTTCCCCAGTGCCGCCGCCACCTTCAGGAACTGCTGACAGTTGGCACTTAGGTCATTTAGCCGGCACACCACAAATTCCAGGACGCGACGGGGAGTCCGCCGCGCAACCAGTTTCAACGTGCCATTAACTCCCCGACCGCCACTGACTTCCCGAACAAGCCCCTCCTCGGCAAGCCCGAGCGCCAGCTCGGCGAGTAGCTGGGGATTCCCGCCCGCGCCGGCGGCGAAGTCGATCAACTCATGGTCCAAGGCGGCCCCGAGGATGTACCGCAAGACCCGCTCGTCGGCATCCTCGCCCGGCGGCCTCGGCACCAACCCGTTGGTGACACACACGGCGGCCAGAACCGCGTCTGACCTCTGGTTCTTTAGTTCCGGTCCCGTTGTCATAATCCCCCCGAGATTATGCGCACGCACCTGAAGGAAGAACTTATATCGATAGGTCACGATCACGCTACCACAAACAATGGCGCTCATGGATCATGTTTGGGCCGCACCCCCGGCCACCAGGCATCAGGGGTAAGTCGTGGCCATTCGGGCAGCCGCGACCAATATCGGACTAAACTGAGCAGTAACGTCAACAGCATTACTCCCCGCTACTCTTTCGCTCACCTTCAGTCGGGGCATCGCTCGCCCGTCCCGACATGACTTACTAGCCTTGTCGTGCACGTGATCGGGGCGTGTCGCCGAGTCGGGCGGAGCTGGTGGACCACTGACAGGGACACGGCGACCACCTCGCGGGTACGTCTATGTTGCCGCCGGCACTCTGGCGCCCCAGATCAGCGGCGGGACTGCCCACCGGGCAGTGCGGGCGACCAAGGCCGGTGCGGCTGCGCACCAGCGGGGGTGCAGCCCATGCCGGCCGGCCTCGCCTACCACACATCGCCCCAGGTGCTCCTGATCGAACGCACCGTTACCGTGGACCGCCGCAGCACACCCACCAGACGCAGCGCCCGTCGACCGGATCGAGCGCCTGCCGGGTCGGAATGGTCGCCATGGCTCGTCCACCCGAAGCACCCGACGCGCGGAATTCGTGCGCTACTGGAGGGTAGCGGCCGAGCATCGAGGCGCCTCGTGCGTCGTACGAAATTGCGCGACCCGCGCAAGCGCTGCTCCGTATGCCGCCTCAGGTGGCGGTAAAGGCGATGAACCGGCGCGAGATTGACGCTCGCCCGAGTCGCCTACCACGACACCTGAGCATCACGACATCGATGCGGAAGCAACAGTTACTCCGATCGCCGGGCTGGCCGCGCATTTCCGATAGGTCAGGCACGTCGATATCCTGAAGTTGCGGTTCAGACATCGACCGAGTCGGATGCTTTCCGGCGCAGCAGGCTGCCATCCGAACCACAGAGCCCCTTTCGATGAAGGGGGAATGCCGACGAGCTGTACTGCGGATGGAGTACCGCGCCCGTCGTAGCGCGATCCGAAAAGTGCCTTCATCTGCATCTCGACGCGGACACCCCCGAACACGAGTATTGCACTGCAAGCTAAATAACTATGAGGAGAAGCTGATGCCTACCGAGAGTCCACGTACTGATGGAGCTCTGGCGGGACTGG
The DNA here is from genome assembly GCF_053605225.1 of Micromonospora sp. NPDC003944. Taxonomy (NCBI): domain Bacteria; kingdom Bacillati; phylum Actinomycetota; class Actinomycetes; order Micromonosporales; family Micromonosporaceae; genus Micromonospora; species Micromonospora sp. NPDC003944. The sequence goes on along the minus strand of NZ_JBSGIV010000014.1, from coordinate 52,071 downwards.
CCCGGTTCTGTTATCGGCGTCGTCGACTGGTGCTCCTGGGCTGGATCGTCGGCGTCGTCGCCGTGGCGTTCCTCGGCTTCAGCTACGGCGCTCCCTCCGACAATTCGTTCTCCGGCGGGGACTCCCACTCCGCCCAGGCCCAGGCCCTGATCGAGAAGCACTTCCCCGACCAGCAGGGCGACACGCTCACGCTCGCGATCAAGGCAGACAAGGGGATCGACGACCCCGCCGCTCGGCAGAAGATCGAGAAGGTCCTCGCCGACCTGGCCGCCTCCCCCATCACCGGGCCGGTGATCTCGCCGTACGAGGACCAGAACCTCGTGACGGAGGATCGTCGTATCGCCAGGACGACCATTCCGCTGACCACCGTGGACGTGTCGATTTCCGAGGTCAAGCCTCTGGTGGACACCGTCAAGGACGCATCCGCCGACGGCGTGGCGCTGGGGCTGGGCGGCGATAAGGCCGAGGAGGCGGAGACTCCCCCGCAGGGCACGGCCGAAGCGGTGGGCATCCTGGCGGCAGCGGTGATCCTGTTCATCGCCTTCGGGTCGCTGGTCGCGATGGGCCTACCCCTCATAACCGCACTGCTGGCGGTGATCGGCGGCATAGCCCTGATGCAGCTCGCGGGGCACCTGATCCCCTCGCCCGACTTCACGGTGATCGTGGCCGTCCTGATCGGACTCGGCGTCGGGATCGACTACGCATTGTTTATTCTGACCCGTTACAAGGACAGCCTGCAGGAGGGCGACGATCCCGAGAGCGCCACGGTCAAGGCCATCACCACCGCGGGCCACGCGGTTCTTTTCGCCGGCACGACCGTGGTGATCGCGCTACTGGGCCTGGTCGCCATGGGCCAGAAGATGATGATCGGCGTGGCGATCGGCGCGTCAACGACCGTGCTGGTGACGATGAGCGCCGCGGTCACCCTGCTGCCGGCGCTTTTGGGCTTCACCGGCCTCAAGATCAACTCGCTGAGCCTCCCCCGTCGGACGACCCGCCGGACGGCGGCAACCGGCATACCGGGGCGGGAGCGCCCCACGCCCGCCGAGCGCTGGGCCGGCGTGGTGCAGCGCAAGCCACTCATCGCCGCGGTCCTGGCCACCGCGATCCTGCTGGTGCTTGCCGCACCCGCGCTGTCGATGCGGCTGAGCCTGCCCGATGCCAGCGTCCAGCCCCATGACCGGAGCAGCTACACCTCGTACGAGATCCTCTCGGAGGGCTTCGGCCCCGGTTACGGCGCGCCCTTCATCTTCGCCGCTGCGGTCGACTCCCGCGATGCCGACCTGAGCCCCGTCGTCGAGGCGGTCCGGAACACCGAGGGCATCGCCTACTCGACTCCACCACGGATCAGCGAGGACGGGCAGGCCGCCATCTTCATGGCGTTCCCCAAGACCGGGTACCAGGACGAGGCGACCGCGGACCTGGTGCACGAGCTGCGCGACGATGTGCTGCCCGCGACGCCAGGCGGCGAAGACGTCTACCTCGGCGGCCCGAACGCCGGCGCGATCGACTACGCGGACGACACCAGCTCACGACTGCCCCTGATGATCGGGGTCGTCATCGTGCTGTCCCTGGTGCTGCTGCTCCTGCTGGTCCGGTCGGTCACGATCGCGCTGCAGGCCGCGGTGATGAACCTGCTGTCGATCGGCGCGGCCTATGGCGTGCTGGTCGCGGTCGTGCAGTGGGGATGGCTCGGCTCGGTCCTCGGGTTCCCCACCGAGATGCCGATCACGACCTGGGTGCCGATGATGATGTTCCCGCTCCTGTTCGGCCTGTCGATGGACTACGAGGTCTTCCTGATCTCGCGGATCCGGGAGGAGTACGAGGCCACCGGCGACACCCGCAGGGCCGTCACGCGCGGCTTGGCACGGACCGCCAAAGTCATCACCGCCGCCGCCGCCATCATGATCGCCGTCTTCACGACCGCCCTGCTCGGCCCCGACGTCTCGGTCAAGCAGATCGGTCTCGGCATGGCTGTCGCCGTGCTCGTCGACGCCACGATCATCCGGATGATCCTCGTCCCAGCGGTGATGGAACTGTGCGGCAACGCCAACTGGTGGATGCCCGGACGCCGGGCACCAAAGATCACCTCGGCACCCCCGGCCGAGGTTGAGGAAGCGGCCAGAGTCTGACCCTTCCTCGGGAGGAGTGCGGGGAACCCCCAAGACCCATTCCCCGCACTCCTTTTCCAAGCCCTCACCGCAATAGGGATCCGATGCCGAGCTGATCCGCACCGGCATGGACCGGCTAGTGCCGGTCCCCGACGGCCTGGACCTGCGGGCCGCGGCTGCTCTTGCGCACGACTGCGTCACCGCCAAGGGCTTCATCGGCGGAGTTGGAGTCAAGCCGGGCGACCGGATGCTGATCCTGGGAGCCGCGGGCGGCATGGGAACGCTGCTGGTCCAGCTTGGTGCACAGGTCGTCGGGGCCTGCCCGTGGCGCGGTCAAGCTCGCGCAGGTGCGGCGGCTCGGCGCCGACGCTGTCGTCGACTACACCGAGGACAGCTGGACCGACGCGGTACGTCACGCGTTTGGCGGCCTACCGGTCGACGTGCTGCTGGACGGGCCGACGCTCACCGTGCGATGGAGGCTCGGTCGATCCCGGATAAGGCGCTGCTCATTCCGCGATGGGCCGGTCGATCGCTCCCAATCGCCTATGATCATCGGCGATCATCAGCACGGGTCTGGACGAGCCGTATGGCGGGCACGGACCGGCTCATCACCGTGCGCCCTTAGGGCTCGGCCGGTCGCCGAGCACCCCGTCCACCAAGTGGCCTGCCGCGCCGAGATACCGGGACGGATCGCCGATCCGAGCCAGGTCTTCGGCGGTGTAACGGTCCCGCAGTTCCGGTGTTTCCGCCAGAACGTCAAACAGGCTACGCAGGGTGGCCTCCGCTTCCGCGGAGGCCCGGGTCAGCACCTCCTTGATCCGGTCCCGGCCGACCGAACGGGAGAGCTGGGCGGCGATCCGCTCGGAGGTGAGTTGGCCGCGAGTGATCGTGAGGTTGGCAGCCATCCGATCCGGGTGGACCACCAGCCCTCGTGCCAGTGTCACGGCCGTCTCGGCGGCACCGCCGGTCAGCCGCAGGCACTCGCGCAGCAACAACCACTCGGCGTGCCACACACCGGCGGACCGTTCGTCCTCACTGACCAGCGCCTGGGTGAGTCCGGCCGCCATCGGCGCCACCTGGAGAGCGGCGCTGCGGATCAGCGTGGCGAAGACCGGATTCCGTTTGTGCGGCATTGCCGAGGAGGCACCTCGACCGCTGGCAGCAGGCTCCGCCACCTCTCCCACCTCGCTGCGGGCCAGCGAGAGCACGTCGACCGCGATCTTGCCCAGAGCGCCGGCCACGAAGGCGAGCACCGCGGCGAGGTCCGCCAATGGAGTACGCAGCGTGTGCCACGGCAGCGCCGGCCGGCTCAGCCCAGTCTCCTCCGCGAACGCCGCCACCAGGCGGTCAACGTACTCGGGACCGGGCTCGGCGACGCCGTCCAGCGCCGCGTACTCGAGATAGCCGGCCAAGGTACCGGCCGCCCCGCCCAGCGACACGGGCAGGCCCTCGTTCCGTACCCGACGCAGGCGGACACGCGCGTCCACCAGCAACTGGTGCCAGCCCGCCGCCTTCAGCCCGAATGTCGTGGGTGCGGCGTGCAGGGCCAGTGTGCGCCCGGCCATCGGCGCATCGCGGTGAACGAGGGCCAGCTCGGCGAACGCGTCGGCGGCCTCGCCGAGATGACCGTCCACCACGGTCAGTGCGTGGTGTGCGACCATCATCGCCGCGGTGTCCAAGATGTCCTGGCTGGTTGAGCCCCGGTGGACGTACTCGGCGGATGCGGGGTCGAGCTCCGCGACGGCTCGGGTGAGACGGCTGACCAGTGCCACCACCGGATTCGCGGTGTCCCGGGCGGCCAGCGCGATCTCCCGGAGGTCAAAGAGCTCGGCCCGGGCAGTACGGGTGATCACCGCGGCGGCCTGCGGCGGCATGGTGCCCAACCGGGCCTGTGCCCGGGCCAGCGCTGCCTCGGCGTCCAGCATGGCCTGCAGCCATGCCCGGTCCCCGACGACCTGCTCGACCCTCGTGCCGGCGCGCACCGGCGACAGCAGCCCGCTGTCTACCGCCACGTCCACGTCGCCCATCACACGATCACCCCGTGGATACCGGCGGCCCCCGAGGCGTCACGGTCGGTCACCGTAGGCCCCACTGGCGGCAGTGACCGGAGTTCCGACGCGATCGCGTCGGCGTCGGCCAGGATCACCGAGTCGACGCCGGGACGGACGCCGGCCGCGGTGACCCAGTGCACCGACTCGGTGGGCACACCGAACGCGAAGCGGCGAGGGTGCGCCTGGTCCTGGGCGTCGATGACCCGGTACGGACGTTCGGTCACGGCCAGTCCTCCTGTTTCATGTCTGCCTCCGTTGCCGTACGGGATCCGGTAGGGCCGGCATTGTTCGGTGTCGAGCATGTGGCGCAGCAACGGCTCGGCTGTGCCGGGCAGATCCGCCTCGGGTAGTCGCGCCTCGATGAGAACTCCGGCACGCACCGGCGGCCCGGGCACCACCCGCGACGTCGCGACGAACGCCGGCGTCTGCGTGTCGATGACGATCTGGGTACCGGGCCCGGTCAGCTCCAGGACACCCGCCTCGATCAGCGCGACCATCTCCTCGACGCGCCGAGCCGGTGGACCGATCGACAGGAACGCGTTGAGCGGCGTGTACCACCCGGTCAGCTCGTCGCGGTAGGAGTCGCCGTCGATGCCGCCGTGATCGACCGCCAGGCGGATTTCGTTGCGCAGATCACGGAGAACGTCCAGAGCGGCCTTCAGCGGCCCACGAACATTGCCCGCGTGCGCCTCGGCCACGTCACGAGCCAGGTACTCGATGAGCCAGGCCCGGAAATCGTCCCGATTGCCGAAGGTGCGATCACGGTACGGATGGGCCAGCCGCTCCCAGTCCCAGCGGTCCACCGTCGGTACCTGGAACTCGTCGAGCAGCGCCGCGTGCCGTCCCTCCGGCGCAGCCAGGTAGCGCTCCACGAAGGAATCGGCCTGGTCGACCGACCCCGCCCGGCGCAGCCACGTCGCGTAGTAGACGCTCTCCACCTCGGCGGCGATCAGTGGCCACAGGTCCCGCCGGAACCGGATCGACTCGCCGCGCGCACGACGCGCTCGCAACTGCGTCACCGCCTCCGCGGTCAGCAGCCGGGGCAGGTACCGGCCGGACACGCCCTTCTGGTTGTCGCCGCGGGCGTGCGCCGGCACTCCGCGCCGCGAACTGGCGTACAGCATCGGCTCGGCCCCGCTCGGTCGGTACCGCAGGCGCCGGTCAGCCCGGTCGAACGTTCCCCCCCGACCCACCGTCAGCAGGATCAAGAAATCGAAGAAGGTCAGCCCGAGTCCCCGCAACAGCACCGGCTCACCCGCGACGATGTGATCCAGATCGACGTCGGCCGGATTGGCTGGGGGAAGGTAGGTCAGCCCGTGGATCCGGGACAGGCTCGCGGCGCGGGCCTGCCGGGGATCCAGCCGGGAGGCCACGTGACCCAGGGTGAGCACGACGGCGTCCAGGTGGTGCAGCCGGGTGCCGTCGGCCATGCGTACGCCCTGCGGGCCGCCGGTGACGCCCGAGGTGTCGGCGATCGCCACCGCCCGGGAGCGGTGACAGCGAACCGACATGTGCGGCGGCGCTTTCGCGACGACCCGACGGAAACTGTCCCGCAGGTAATGGCCGTAGAACGCCCGGCTGGGATAGTCGTCGGGGCCGAGTTCCCGGGCCTCGTCGAGGATGGCCTGGTCGTGCCCGCCGAGCGGGCCAAGCAGCGCCACGCTCTTCGCCCACTCGTAGAGGCTGGGTCCAGGCTCGATCGGGCCGTCCAGCCGAGAACTCGGGTCGGTGTAGACGGTGATTTGCGAGGCGACCGTATTGGTGAGCAGCAGCCGTGACTGGTCCGTGCGCCACACCGCGCCGGAGCCAGGGACGGCGGGATCCACCACGTGCACGGTGATGCTGGCGCAGGCCCGATCGTGGCGTTCCTGGGCACAGAGTCGTTCCAGGACGGACAGGCCGCGCGGTCCGGCGCCGACGACACAGATCTCCAGATGGCCGGTACGGGTCATCGCACGGCTTCACTCGGTCGTCGGGCGGCTACCCGGGCCCCGTGCATCCAGGCCACCGTGTCGTGCAGGTGCTCCGGCGTCATCGCGGCGAGTGCCTGGTTGCGGGCCGACGCGGCGTCGCCGGCAGCGTGCCAGAGCCGGATGCTGTCGCGGGAGATGCCCTGTACCGCCGAGGTTCGCTCCCGTCGCGCAGCGGCGTACTGGAGGAGCACCTGGCGCACCGGCTCGACGCCGTGGCCGAGCAGGTCGCCGAGCACCACCGCGTCCTCCAGGGCCTGGCAGGCGCCCTGCGCGGCGTAGTGCAGCATGGGGTGCGCGGCGTCGCCGAGTAGGGCGACCCGGCCGTCGGTCCAGCCGTCGATCGGTGGCCGGTCGACCAGCACCCAGGCACGCCAGTCGTCGCTCAGGCTCAGCAGGTCGCGGACCGCGGGGAGCTGGGACATCGCGGCCCGCACCAGGGCACCCTCGGTCGGACGGCCGGCGATCAGCGTCGGCGCGCCGTCGAAGTGGCTGGCCGCCATGTTGAGGTAGGCGCCGCCGCTGATCGGGTAGTGCACGAAGTGGCAGTCCGGGCCGGCCCACCAGGTGACGGCGTCCCGGCGTACCCGGGCGGGAACCCGGTCCATGGGGACGATGGCGCGGTATGCGGTGATGCCGGAGTTGCGTGGCTCGCCGTCGTCGATCATCTGGCGGCGGATCCGGGAATGGATGCCGTCGGCGCCGATGATCACGTCGCCTGGCAGCTGTTCGCGGGAATCCAGATGGACGGTGGCGCCGGCCGCGGACTGTGTGTACCTGGTGACGGACGCGTTGGGGCGCAGGGTTATCCGGGGCCGCCCTCGGCAGGCGTCGAGTAGCTGGCGGTGCAGCTCTGCGCGATGGACCACCACGTACGGGCTGCCGAATCGACGCTCGTACTCCTCGGTCAGCGGCATGCTTGTGACGTGCTCGCCAGTCACGCCGTCCATGAACCGCAGCTCGGACATCGCGACGGCGCTCGCCCGGACCTGCGGGCCCAGGCCCAGCACGTCCAGCGCGTACAGGCCGTTGGGCGCCAGCTGGATACCCGCGCCCAGCTCGGTGAACTCCGGCTGGCGTTCCAGGACCGTCACGTGATGTCCGTGTGCCGCCACCGCGAGGGCGACGGCGAGCCCGCCGATGCCGCCTCCGGCGACCAGGACACGTACGGGTGCTCGCGTGCTCATTTCGCCGCGCTGCCCCGGTCGTGCAGCTGTCGGGCCAGCTCCAGCCGCTTGATCTTGGTGGTGGCGGTCTCCGGGAGGTCCTGCAGACGCCGTTGCACGGGCTGTGCCATGGGAGGCAGGGTGGCGACCGCGGCGGCCCAGCGGGCGATGTCGAGCGGGCGGTCCCCGTCAGTGCAGATCACCGGGACCGGTGGCCCTTGCGGAGCCGGCAGGATGATCACTTCGACGAGTTCGTCGAGTTGGGTGAAGAGGGTGTCCTCGACCGCGAGCGTGCTGCCGAACCCGTCGATCTCGTCCACCTCACGGTCCAGCAGGTGCAGGCAACCCCACCGGGTCCGGTAGCCCAGGTCGCCCATCCGCCACCACGATCCGTGGCGCTGACCCTCGTACCGCTCCTGCTCGCCGAGGTAGGTCACGATGCGCCCGTCGGTACGCACCTCGATGTAGCCGGGATTCTCGGAGGTGGGGCGGCGCCCGTCCCGGCTCACCACGCGCACGTCGGTCATGCCGGGGAACGGCATGCCGACGCAGCGCCCGTCGGCGCCCTCCGGCCGCTTGCGGGTGAAGGCGCGGGCAGCCACCGGACCGACCTCGCTCTGCCCGTACAACTGACCGAAGACCGGATTCGGATACGCGGACGCCGCGAGCATCCGCCGCACGGTCCGTGGATGGATGGCATCGAACGTGCTGCTGAAGTAGCGCACCGTGGCGAGCGGCCGACGAGGGTCGTCCGCCAACCGCTCCCAACGCAGGAACGAGTTGGGATGGGTCTCCAGCACGCCCGGCCGGTGGGCCGCGAACAGATCCGCGGCGCGGTCCGGGTCGTTGTCGGCCAGCACGATCAGCGGAAACCCCCGCAACAGGGTGATCGCCAGAGCGGTGAACAGCCGGGAGTGCACGAAGGAGACGTGAATGGCCACCGGGCAGCGGCGCCGGACCAGCGCGGCGATCGACGCCTGCGGGCGGTAGCGCGCCTGGAGCGTCCGGCTGGTGTGGACGGCCAGCTTCGGTATGCCGGTGGTGCCCGAGGTGTGGGTGATCAGGGTGGGCTGTTCCGGCGCCATGATGATCGGAGCGACCTCCGGCACGCCGGTCAGCGCCCGCAGGGCGGTGGTACGGGGATGCTCGCCGGCTGCGAGCAGCACCCCGGCGGTCTCGGTGAAGACCGGCTCCGGCAGCTCGTGCTCGATCTTGGCGCGGTCGGTCAGCAGGTATGGCCGGCCGGCGCGACGGATCAGCTGAAGGACCGTGGCGCCGTCGAGCTGGGGAGAGAGCAGCACCGGCACGGCGCCGATCCGGGCCAGCGCGCATGCGGTCAGCGTGATGTCGAAATTGTGAGACTTGTACACCACCACCCGGTCCGCGGGCCGTACACCCGCGGCATGCAGCCGGGAGGCGAGGTCGGCGATCAGGTCGGCGATGGCACCGACGGTGATCCGCCGCCCCAACTCCGGCGCCACGTCGAGGTCGTGGTCGAGGGTGATGTCGGTGCCCGGGTGTGCGGCCGCGGCTCGCTCGAAGAGCGTGCCCAATCGGATGCCGCGGTTGGCGATTCTCTGCAGCAACATGTCAGGACTCCTACCGTTCGCTCTCGACGATCGCCCTGATGCGGCGCAGCGTCTCGTGCAGGTCGGCGCCGACCTTGGCGCCCCATTCGGTGATGAACCGCCGGCGCTCGTCGTCGCCCATGTCCCGGGTGATCTTTCGGATTCCCTCGGTGGGGGTATCCATCCGGAAGTGGTGCACGAGCCGGCAGCCGTTCGGCTCCCGGGTCATCCGGAAGGCCCACACGCTCGTCTGGGCACGACCCTGGCTGTCTCGCATCGCCCAGCTGAACTCCGTGCCGGGGACGGCGGTCTGGATCTCCGCCTCGGTGGTCCAGGTGCCGCGCACGACCGGCGCCCAGGAGACGACGTCCTCGCCGCGCAGGTTGTGCCCGCGGAACACCGCGCCGGGCGTACCGGGCGTGCCGCTGATCCACTCGCCTCCGGTGCACTCGGGGCTCCACTCGCGGCTGCGGGGAAGGTCGCTGACGAGCGCGTACACCTCGGTCGGGGTGGCTTCGACGATGAGTTCCGCCTGTGATTCGAACAGTGGCGTGGTGGTCTCAGTTTGGGCCATGGGGAGAATCGTCGGTAACGACTTCCCGGGGGGTCAAAGCGTTCGGAGCTGATCCATCAGGTCGCCACCGTCGCTCGCGCCGACCGTCGAATTACTTGATTCACGCCATATTCTTCGCGCCGTCCGACGCTCTAGCCTGGATCTCGGGTAGCGATCCAAGTGCGCGGCGTGACGATGGGTGATGCGACATGCACACCCGCTCGGCATCGTCGGGAGGTGCCGCGCGCCAACGCCCGGGACGCGACTATGGACACGGGGAGAGTCATGTCTACGAAGATCGACGAAGGCACCACCGTGCTTGCAGAACCGCTGCTGTCGGCCCACCCACGTTACGGATCCGTACACGTCGCTGAGCCGGACGGAGGTGCCGGCCAGGTGCAGGGCCTCGCGCCACCGCAGGACGAGGGCACCCTGCTCCAGGACATCGCCCGTCAGGGGCGGCGGCTGCTCGACGCACCGGTCGCATTCGTCGCCGTCGTGTCCGAGGAGGGGTCCACGATCACGGTACGCGCGGTGGACGGCTCCGGCATGGGCACCGAACTGCGCCTGCCGGGTAGCCACCCGTCCGCTGCGGCGCTGCTCGACGGCTCGTCTCTCTGGTGCCTCTCGGACGATGCTCGGGGGGCCGCCGGACAGCCCGGGGTCGGCCCGCGCGATCCCCGCGAGGAACCGTTGCACCCGGTGATCGCCGTACGACTCGGCCGCGTTCATGGATCCGCCCCCCGCCGCTCGGTCACCGCGCTGTACCTCAGCGACCGACGGCCCCGGGCGATCATCGTCAGCGAGCGCATCCAACTGACCTCGTTCGCCCGGCTGGCCGGTGCGGCGATGGAAAAGACGCAACTGCTCGACCTCGCGATCGCCCGGCTCTATGGGCTCGAGCAGCAGTCCGCCCGCGCCGCCGCCGACCTGGACCGGCTACAGGCTCTGCGCTCGGTGCACTACGGCTTCATCGACCTGGCCGTGGCTAGGGGTGACGCACAGGCTTTCGTCGACGAGGCGGACCGGCGGATCGGCGGATCGGTGCGTCTGTGCACCGCCGACGGCCTCGTCGTTGCCGCGAGCCGCCCGACGGCCGGACGCGGCCTCACCGAGGTGCTCCCTGGTCCGGCCGCCTCCGGTCGGGATCCGATCGCCCACGACGTGCGTTCCTGGGTGGTCCCGGTACTGGCCGGCGACCGGCGAATGGGAAGCCTGCTCGTCGAGATCGACAAAGCACCGGGCGAGCCCGATCAGCAGCTACTGCTCCTGATCGGCCAGGCGGCGGCGGTCATCCTGCGGCAACTCGACGACAGCATGGAGAGTCAGGCCCGGCGGGCGCTGCTCAACGAAATGATCACCACGCCGAAGCCCGCCGACACACTCGTGGAACAGGCGCGCAGGCTCGACGTCCACCTGGACCGGCCGTACGTCGTGGTGGTCCTGCGTCCGGACGGCGTCAGCCCGCACTGGGCGTCGGTGTGGAGCGCGGCATTCGCCGCCCGTAGCGGTGGGCTGTCCGCCATGCACGACGGCGACATCGTGCTGCTACTGCCGGGAGAGACCGACCCGGCCGAGGTCGCCCGAACGGCCGCCGACGAGTCGGGATCGCTGTTCGGCCGGCCGGTGACGGCAGCCGCCTCCAACCCCAGCTCCGGCCCCGTAGGCGTGGCCGCACGGTACCGGCAGGCCCTGCGCTGCCTGGAAATCATGATCCTGATGGACCTGGGCGGCCGTGGCGTATCCGTGCAGGAGCTCGGTTTCCTGCCCATGCTGCTGGCCGGGCGGGAGGGCATCGACCAGTTCATCGACACCACGCTCCAGCCGATCCTGGACTACGACCGGCACCGCAACGGCGACCTGGGCCGAACGCTCGACGCGTACTTCCAGTCCGGGCGCAGCCCGACCAACGCGGCGAAACTGCTGCACATGCACCCGAACACCGTCACCCGGCGGCTGGAGCGGGTGACGCGGCTGCTCGGCCCGACCTGGCAGCGCCCGTCACGGGCACTGGAGATACAGCTAGCGCTCCGCCTCCACCGCCTGCTCACCGAGCTGTGACACCCGCCGGGTCAGCCGGGTACGACGAGTGCCCGGCGCCCGCGCATCTCTCCGTCCTCCACCATCTGGTGCACCTTCGCCATGTCGGACAACGGGAAGCGGACCACCTCCCGTGGGTTCAGCCGGCCCGCGGCCAGCAGCCGGTTGACGGCGCCGGCAGCCTCCGCGAGCTCGGCGGTCGTCGCATGCGAGATGACGAAGCCGACGATCGACCTATCCATCGTGTAAAGGTCACCGACGGGCAGTGCCGGCCTGGTTCGGGCGCCGGCGAGCAACACGATCCGGCCGCGGGCCGCGAGCCGCCCGACCACCAGATCCAGATCGTTGGTGCCGGAGGTGTCCAGGTAGATGTCGATGCCCTCCGGGCAGGCCGCCGACAACCGTTCCCCGAGATCGGGCGCCGCGTAGTCGATGACCTCCGCAGCGCCCGCGGACCGGCAGAACGTTTCGTCCCGGGGCGCGACGGTCGCCACCACGCGACCTCCCAGAGCCACCGCCAGCGTGATCAACGCCGTGCCGACGTTGCCGCCGCCCCCGCCGACCACTACCGTCTCGCCGGGACGCAGGCGTCCGTGCACGGCCAACGCCAGGTACGCGGTCGCGGCCGGATGCAGCACGGTTACCGCCTCCGCCGATGCCTCCACAGGCAGGTGATAGAGCCGATCCGCGGGCACCACGACCCGCTGCGCCGCGGCGCCCTGGCGGCCTCCGTGGCCGAGGCTGTTGCACCAAACGCGGTCTCCGGCGTGGAACTCGGCGACACCATCACCGGAGCGTGCGACCACACCGACCAGGTCGCGCCCCACGACGAACGGCAGCGGCACGTGCGTCCGGAACGCGCCCGAGCGGACAAATGTGTCGACATGATTGACGGTCGTGGCCACGACGTCGACAAGCACATCGGTCGGTCCGGGATGCGGCGTGGGCAGGTCGCCGTACCGGATCGCGGCGGCCGGCCCGAGCCGGTCGATGTACGCGGCACGCACGGTCGTCACCGCAGCACCAGGCTCTTGAGGCCGTCGTCACTCTGGAAGAAAGACATGCGCATGGAATCGTCGGCGTACGGACCCGGCGCCGGGGGCTCGTCCAGGGTGATCCCGAACCAGCGCTGGTACGCCTCGAGCACGGCGGCGTCGCCGACCAGGGTCTCGGTGGTCTGCCGGCCGTCGGCGAGGACAGTCAGCTTGTTGCCCTGCAGGGTGACGCGGCCATTCTCCAGGGGCAGGGAGCAGAACATGTTCTGCAGGAACGGTGACGCCGGATGGGTGCGGTACCACCACAGGTTCTGCCGGAAGTCTGGCAACTCGGCCGGCTCGTCATAGAAGCGGTACTGCAGCAGATCGTTGCGGTAGACGTCGGTGGTGTCCGGCTCCGGGCGTCGTGAGCTGAACAGGCCGTGCGGATCCACATGCGGCTCGGTCGTGCCGAGCCGCATCGGAAAACGACTGCTCTTGCCGAAGCCGACGTCGGACATCCAGCGTGAGCCGGTGTCCGGGAAGTGGACGGTCATCATCACGTGATTGTGCGGGGCGGTGAAACGCCCGGAGATCCAGACCCGGCACTGGTGCAGCGTCACCGGGAAGTTCAGTGCCTGCAACAGCAGGTAGAAAGCGGTGTTGATCTCGTAGCAGCCGCCGCCCCGCCGCCGGTACACCACCTTGTCCACGATCCGCTTGTCCATGTAGATCTCGTGACCGAGGTGATAGTCGATGCTCTCAAACGGCACCGTGAGGGTGTGACGCTCCTGCAGGTCACGCAGTGCGGCGAGGTCCGGGCGCTCGGGCCGGTCGGCGCCGATCCGGATGAGGTAGTCCTGTACTTGCTGCTCGGTCAGCACGGCTCAGTCCTGTTCGTACGACATACGCATTGACTTGTTGGCGTGCGGGCTCGGCACCGGCGGCTTGTCGAGCGTGATGCCAAAGTACTTGTCGTACGCCGCCAGCAGATCCTCGTCGTTGGTGATCCGTTCGATCCGCCGCTGATCCCCGTCGATCACGACGAGCTTGTTCTCGCGCAGGATGACCCGCCCGTTCTCCGTCGGCAGCGTGGTGGACAGGTTCTTCAGGAACGGCGAGTCGGGCGAGGTGCGGTACCACCACACGACCTGCATGCCGTCGCTGGCCGCGATCGGCTCGTCGTAGAAGCGGAACTGCAACACGTCGGCCCGGTAGACGTCGGTGGCGTTGTCGGCGACCCGCTTGGTCGAGAAGGTGCCGTGCGGGTCGTCCTGCGGCTGCGGCGACTCCAGCAACAGCGGATAGCGACTACTGCGGCCCAGCCCCACATCGACCAGCCATCGATCGTCGCCGAACCGCACGGTGCTCACCGAGTGGTTGTACGGGGGCGTGAATTCCTGCCCGAGCCAGACCCGACCCTGGTGCATGGTGATGTCGAAGCCCAGCGATTCAAGCAGATAGTGGAACGAGGTGTTGATCTCCCCGCAGCCGCCGCCCCGGCGCTGGTACACGATCTTCTCGACCACGCGCTCGTCGACGAAGATCTCCTTGCCGAGGTGGTAGTCGATGGTCTCGAACGGCACCGTCAGCGAGTGTCGCGCGTGCAGCAGCCGCAGCGCGTCGGCGTCGAGACGCTCCGGCCGCGAGGTGCCGATCCGGTCCAGGTACGCGGCGACCGTCGTGTCGTCGAGCATGTCTTCACCTCTCTGTGGATGGGAAGCTCGCCGTGGGGCGGAAGCGGGGAAAGAGCCTCTCCGCGTTGGCGCGATTGACCGCGGCCCATTCCGGCGGGTCGAACTGCGCGAGGCGAGCCACTCCCTCACCGTTCGAGGCGCCAAAGTTCTCCGGCATGAACGGGTAGTCCGAGCCGACCAGAATCCGCTCGACGTTGGCGAAGAGCCGGAGTGAGGCGAACGAGTGCCGGCCACCACACATCGCCACGTCGAAATACAGCCGTCGGAGCGCGGCGATCGGATCGTCGGGGAGGCGGGCGGCGAGCTCGCCGCTGATGATCGAGCCATAGGTGAGCCGGTCGGCGTAGTAGCTGATCCCACCACCGCCATGCGGCAGGATCATCGGCAGGTCAGGGAATCGTTCCAGGGTGCCGTTGTAGAGAAGCTGGGCGGCCAGCCGCACCGACTCGAACGGGAACTCGTAGAGGGAGAGCGGCAGGCCGAAGGTGGGCTGACCGACCGAGGGCGGAACTCCCGGGTGAATGAAGATCGGTGTGCGCCGCCGCTCGGCCTCGGCCAGCAGCGGATCGAGCCGACGGTCCCCGACGTAGATCCCGTCGTAGTTGGTCAGCAGCCCGAGCCCGTCGAGGCCGAGCACGTCGATCGCGTACACGAACTCCTCGACGCAGTCGTCGAGGTGCGGGAACGGCAGCACCGCGAACGCGCCGAAACGGCCAGCGCCGTCGGCCACGAATTCGGCGAGATACTCGTTCAGTCGGCGCGCGAAAGCGCGGGATCGGGAACGTTCCAGCATCGGCACGCCCGGCCACAGGTTGACCACGGCCGCGCGTATTCCCTGCCGATCCATCATGGCGAGACTGCTGGCGACGCTCCAGGACGGCCGATCGACACCGGAAAGCACGGCGACGCCGCCCATATCGCGGAGCTCCGCGCTGTAAAAGTCGGGAATGATGTGGTGGTGCACGTCGATGGCATCCATCCACGGCGATCCGGTCGGCTCGTTGCCGGGGTTGACGTCCACATTCGAATCCTTGCAATCGCACATGCCCCTGCCAAGGACGCCGGAGCTAATGTGTCACCTCTCTTTTGACTGTTGCTCGGGCGGTCCGGGTGCCATACATTAAGCGCCAGAATCCGTGCCCGTCCGTATCGCTTTCGTCGACGGGCTCCGGCGAAGGAATGGATTTGGTGAATGCTCACATTTCCACGAGGCGAACGGCCGGTCGGCGTGCTCGGCACCGGCTCGTACCTGCCGGGCAGGGTGGTGACCAACGCCGAGGCGGCCGAGCACGCCGGCGTGACCGGCGACTGGGTGTTCGAGAAGACGGCGATCCGGGAACGGCGATGGGCGAAGGCCGACGAGGCGACCTCTGACCTCGCGATCAGCGCCGCGCGAATGGCCCTCGCGGATGCCGGCATCGACGCCGCGGATCTGGCGCTCGTCGTCGTGGCCACCTCGACCCCGGATTCCCCGCAACCCCCCACCGCCAGCATCGTCGCGAGCGAGATCGGCGCTGGCCGCGGCACGG
This sequence comes from Micromonospora sp. NPDC003944, assembly GCF_053605225.1. Classification (NCBI taxonomy): domain Bacteria; kingdom Bacillati; phylum Actinomycetota; class Actinomycetes; order Micromonosporales; family Micromonosporaceae; genus Micromonospora; species Micromonospora sp. NPDC003944. The sequence continues at coordinate 36,412 of NZ_JBSGIV010000014.1, read as the reverse complement.
TCGCGTTTGATGTCAACGCGGTGTGCAGCGGCTTCAGCTACGGCCTGGCCGTCGCCGAGCGGCTGGTGGCCGCGAATGGCGACCGCCCGGCGCTGGTGATCGGCGCCGACGTCTACTCGCGCATCCTTTCTCCGCGCGATCGCCGCACGACGGTCCTCTTCGGTGACGGGGCCGGAGCCGCGGTGATCGGCGTCGGCGCGGCGCACAGCATCCTTGCCACCCGGCTGATCAGCTTCAGCGAGGCGCACGGCCTGGTCGGGGTGGCGGCCGGCGGCAGCCGCATGCCGGCCTCGGAGCAAACCATGCGTGACGGCTCGCACTACTTCACCATGGACGGGCGCGGTGTACGCGACTTCATCGACGACCACGTAACTCCCGGCATCGCCGGGTTCCTGTCCGAGCACGGGATACGGCCGCAGGAGATCAGCCACCTGGTGTCACACCAGGCCAACGGACGGATCCTCGCCACCATGGCGGATCGGCTCGGAGTGTCGTTCGAGCGGTTCGCCACCACGTTGGGCGTCTACGGCAACACCGGGGCGGCGTCGGTACCGATCACCTACGACCAGCTGCGCCGCTCCGGTGCGGTCCGCCCCGGCGACCTGCTACTCCTCGCCGCGTTCGGTGGCGGGATGACCATGGGGATAACTCTTCTGCAGGCGGCCCGGTAGAAGTAACTCGGGTACGGCGGGCGCCGCCGCGGTGAGCGCGACGCCCGCCCACCGCTCAGGACGTACGGCGAAGAGCCGGTTCCGCGCAGGCCCGCGCCGCGAGGACGGTGTGCGCCGCCGAGGCCAGCGTGACGTGTCGGTGCCAGCCCCGGTACGAGCGACCGGTGAAGGCGCGCAGACCCACCCGGTCACCGGTCATCTCCAGATCGTGTCCCACCCGTGGGACCAACGACGTCAGGCGGACCAGATCAGCGAGGCCGACATCGCCGCGGCTGGTCAGCCACAACTGGCCGGGACCGGACCCGCCGGGCGCGCTGAGCTCGACCATGAGCAGTGGGTCGTGTGCCCGGGTGCTGGGCAGCCGAACCGCGACGGTGCCGGCCAGCACCGGCGGATTCGCCGTCAGGCCAAAGACCGGCCGTCGGCTGTGCCGTGCCGCCGCCGCCAGGGCACCGGCGCACTCGGCGGCCGACCGCCCGGCGGCGACGAGGCGCAGACCGGCTGGGATGCGGATCAGCACCGGCGCGCCACTGGCGCGGAGCCGGCGGACCACTGTCCCGGCCTCCATCTCCCGTGCGTCGACCAGCACGAGGTCGTCCGCCGCAACGCCCAGTTCGAGATAGGTCTCCACGGTGCAGGCGCCCAGGGACTGCGCGACCATGTCGTCCGGGATGGCCGCGCGCCGCCGGCGGTGCTCGTCGGCCAGCCAGTCCTCGTTGAGGTGCAGACGCCAGTTGACCGGGGCGACGAAGTCGGGCGTGGCGGCCCAGAGGCCCACGGCGTGCTGCGCGTTGAGCGACTGTCCCAGGCCCGGCGAGTACTTCCGGCCTACCCCCACCGAGTGCGTCCCGGCCTTGCGGATTAACGTCGGGTGTAGCACCCAGGCCGACACGTTGGCAACCCGGGTGACATGGCGGGTGAGTGCCTGGCGGACCGGCATCCAGTCCCAGGTGGAATCGCTTACGAAATGGTGCAACGCCTGCTCCGCCGCGGGTTCTGCCGACGTGGCGGCAATGTTACGAATGGATTTGCGCCCACGGGTCAGGAGGAGCCCTCGGATGTATTCCGTGCCACGCCTGCGTTGGTCACTTCGCGGTAGTCCGGCCAAGATGTCCGTACACAAGTCCGTGACGTCGTCGTGCAGACGCATCCTGCCTCCTCGGGGCATCCAGCGGCGAACACAATGAGCTTGTAATGCGCAGCGGGGATGGTCGAGGTGCTGACAGCACCGCCTTTGCGGCAGCGGTGGTTGCCGGAGGCGCATCTCGCTCGATGACGCGGAGAGAGCGACTCGGACGGCGCTGAACCTGACATAATCGATTGCCGGCAAATGCTGAGGCCCGCCGGGGTCGTCCACGACGGGCCTTGCCGATCGGTCTTTTCTGATGGAATCCACGTGATGCCCCGGTGACCGCAGCCGGCCGATCGCGCAGCGTCTACGCCGTTGCAGGCAACCTGATGACCGCGGTCGATCTACCCGCCGGGACCATCTCTTGGCTGATGGGCTTGGCTGGGCAGCCGACCGTCGCCCCGGCCGCTGCTGTCGCGGCAGCCGGGGCGATGCCGTTCACTTGCCGATGTGAAGCGCTTCGCGGACGAACATCTGGGCGAACGTCGGGGCGCCGGTGGTCGTGACCACGTCGATGAACTGACCGAGGTGTATGTCTTCGGTCGCCTCGCGAATCAGCAGATCAGCCAGGTCGATGCGGGAGGTGAACCGGCCGGGCAGCCGGCGCGGCTCGGCGCGGTAGTCGGTGACGACGTCACCGTCGAACAGACCGGCGGGACGGATCACCGTCCAGTCCAGGCCGCTCGTCCCGACCAGCTTCTCCATCCGGGCCATGTCGTCGTAGACGCTGCGGCCCATCCGGAGCAGGATCGGCGCGATGATCTTCTTGAAGGTGAACGTCTCACCCTCGGCGTGCTCGCCGGTGGTGCCGGTCGACGTCACGCAGACCAGTCGGCGCAGGCCGTGGTCCTTCATCGCGGCGATGATGTTGGCCGCCCCCTGCGAGTAGACCCGCACCGTCTCCTTGGTGTACGGGACACCGAGACTGGAAATGACCGCGTGCTGCCCCGCGATCACGGCGTCCACCGCGGCCGCGTCAAGCACATCCGTGCCGACCACCCGCAGCCCCGCTCCACTGATCGGGAAGGACTCCGGGCGGCGGGTCACCGCCGTGACGAGGTGTCCCCGAGCCAGTGCCATCTCTGTCGTCAGTCGGCCGGTCGGGCCGTTCGCGCCGAACACCACGAGTTTCATCGAACCTCACCTCTTGTTGACTACGTTCCTACCGATCGATGGGCCGGTCGGCCGGTCGTCCGGGCCACGACGACCGCGCCGAGCACGACGCCGGCCGCGACGGTCAGCGCCGTCGCGTAGCCGGTCACCGTCGCCTCATTCCGCGTCGGGGCATCGGTGCCCGAGCCGATCAGCAGCGCCGCGGTGGTGCTCGTGGCGACGGTGTTGAACAGAGCGGTGCCCACCGCCGCCCCGACCTGCTGCACGGCGTTGTAGAGGCCCGACGCGACGCCGCTGTCGGCGGAGTCGGTGCCTGCGGTCACCTCGCTGGTCAGCGGGGTGAGCACAGAGCCAAGCCCCATCCCGGCGAGGATCTGTGCCGGCAGCAGGTAGAGCAGGAAGACATCGGGGGTGTCCGCCCGTGCCCGGGACAGGATCAGGATGCCGGCGCCGAGGGCCAGCAGGCCCGGCACGGTGATCACCCGGGTCGACACACGGCCGTGCAACAGTCCGGCGACCACCGCGCCGGCCACCGCGCCCACGCTCGTCACCACCAGGACCAGACCGGCCCGGACGGCGGAATACCCCAGCACCGTCTGGGTGAAGTAGGTCATGAACAGGTAGCAGCCGAACAGCGCCAGCTGTAGCAGGAAGACGGTGAGAAGGGCGCCGCCGCGCCGACGGTGAGCGACGATGCGCGGGGGCACCAGCGGGTCGCGGGACCGCCGTTCCACCACGACGAAGGCCGCGAGCAGTGCCCCGCCAGCCAGCAGCAGGATGAGCGTGTACGGGTCCGCCCAGCCGTGTGACGCCCCCGCGCTGAACCCGGCCACCACCGTGACCACCGACGCCACGCTCAGCAGGACCTCGGTGGCTGCTGGGAAACGGCGGCCGGTGAGGCGCTCGCCCCGCGGCAGCGCACGAGCGCCGAACAGGCCGATCGGCACGATCACCATGTTGATGAACAGGCACCAGCGCCAGCTCGCGTACTCGGTGAGCAGGCCGCCCGCGATCAGGCCGATGGCCGAGCCGGCCGCGCTCACCGCCGCGAACGCGCCGAAGGCCCGACCCCGCTCCCGCCCTTCGGCGAAGATCGTGGAGAGCAACGCGAGCGCGGCCGGCGCGAGCAGGGCCGCGCAGCATCCCTGTAGTGCCCGCCCGGCGATGAGCGTCGGCGCGTTCGGCGCGGACCCGGCCAGGGCCGAGGCCACGGCGAAGCCGGCCAGCCCCCAGACCAGTGCCCTGGGGTGCCCGACGATGCCGCTGATCCGGTCGCCGGCCAGGAGCAGCGCGCCGAACGGCAGGACGTAGGCCGTTATCACCCACTGCCGGGCCCCGTCCGACATCTGGAGAGCGTCCTGCACGGACGGCAGCGCGATGCTCACGATGGTCGAGTCGAGCACGATCATCAGTTGCGTCAGGCAGATCGTCGCCAGGATCCATCGCGAGCGGGTCGCGGCCGGTGCCGCCGTGGTCACGTCGTTCACCTTTGTCGCACTCGCCCCCCTGGCCGGGCTCACGCAAGAGCCACTGGAACGCCGGTCGGGCACCAGAACGTTGTTCCGGTGCCCGACCAATGTACTACGCTCACCTCGAGAACGGCCAAGCGAAGGCTCGGAAGGCAGGTGACGTCATGGCCGGACAGGCACGACCCGGCAAGGGTGTTTGGCTCAGGACCACCTCGCCACGTCACCACAACCCGCCACTGAGCCTCACGCGCATCGCGACCGCCGCCGTCGAGCTACTCGATCGGGACGGCGTCGGTCAGCTCACCATGCGCCGGCTCGCCGAGCATCTGGGCGTCGGCACGACGACCCTGTACTGGCACGTCGACACCAAGGACGACGTGCTCGACCTGGCGGTCGACACGGTGTTCGCCGAGTCGGCACCGGAGCAACACAGTGACGACTGGCGGGCGGACATCACCGCCCAGCTCACCGACTGGCGCGAGACACTGCTGCGACACCCATGGTCGGCGGCGCTCCCCCTGCGGCAGCGTCCCGCCGTCGGCCCCGGCTTCTTGTCCTGGATGGAATTTCTCCAAGCCGCCCTGACCCGGGCCGGTTTCAGCCACCGCGACGTCGCCGCGGCGAGCTGGGTCCTGTACAGCCATGTCCAGGGGTCCGCAGGCAGCCAGACCGCGCTGCGCTGGTCGGCCGAGGAACGTCAGGAGGGTCAGCGGTTACTGGACGACCAGCGTGCCCTCTACCCGACCCTGGTCGCGCAACAGCACCTGCTCGACGACGACTGGGCCGGAAACTTCCAGCTCGGGCTGGCGTACGTGCTGGACGGCCTCGCCGCCCGCATCCGCCCGCCCGGCGACCAGGCCCGATAGACGCCGGACCGGCCCGCACCATGTGCGGGCCGGTCCGGAACGAGAATCAGAGGTCGTACTTCTTCAGCACCTCGTGACCCACGTACTGGATCGCCGAGGTCGTCTGCTCCCGGCCGATCTTGAATGCGGTGGCCACCTCGACCACACGCAGCGCCTGGTACTCGATCGCCGCGAGGTTGTCCTCGTGGACGTTGCTCGCCTCGTGCCGGGAAACGCTGCACGTACCGTACGGCGCGCCGTTGTTCGGCAGCCCCAGCACCGCCACGCTGGAACCGTTGGGCACGATCAGCGAACCCCAGTGGCAGATAACGTTGTGCAGCGCCAGGATGGCCGTCTGCGCGCCAGCGTGCGGCATCGAGCCGGACGCGAAAACGCCCACCACCTTGTTGGCCAGGTCACCCGGAATGGCAACCGGGCCGGAGTGGTCGATGAAGTCGATAATCTGCGGAGCCGGCAGGCCGAAGTGCACCGGCGTGCCAATCATGATGGCGTCAGCCGCCACCAGATCCGCCATGGTCGCCACCGGCACGTCCGCCGTCTCGGCGTTGAGCTCGGCGTACGCCTTGCGGTCCAACACGATGGGATTGGGCAGGTCGGGAACCCTGTAGAGCTGCGCTTCGGCGCCAGCCTTCACCGCCGCGGCGGCTGCGGCCACGGCGAGCTGGTGGGTATTCCCGCTGCGGGAGTGGAAGAGGATTGCCACCTTGATCACAGAACGCTCCTCACGGGTCGATGCGCCTGGGCATCGCACGGACCATCTACGGGCATCCTGTCGACCGCGACCGCGCCGACAAACGGCACGAACCTTAGTTAGTCACCTCCGGGCCGTTTCCGCCCCCGACCTGACACAACCGGACCGCCACCGTTGACCCGCGCGTCCCGGTCCCGATGTGCTGCGACCCATGTCGAACGCACCCGAGAAGCCGCTCACCGCACCGGCCGATCCCGAGGAACTCGTGCCGCTGTTCGAGCACGCCTTCAACACCCGCAACCTCGACCTGCTCGAGGAACTCTTCGAGCCCGACGCGCTGCTGGTCCTGGCCCCCGGCGAGGTCCTGGCCGGCGACGATCGGCGCGCACGCAACCAGGAGAAGCTCCCGCACTTCTTGCCTATCAAGGTCGCCATCCGCCACCAGTACATCACCGGGGACATCGCCCTGCTGATCAACGACTACGTGCACGAGGGAACCACCCCGGATGGCAAGCACCTGCGTATCGAAGGCACCGCCGTCGATGTGCTCCGCCGCGGCGCCGATGGCGCCTGGCGCTGCCTCATCAGCAACCCGGCAGGCATCAAGACCGCGGGCGAACTCCCGCACTGACGACGCGGGTGGACCTGCGGTGCCCAGCCCGGCCACCTGGCGGCGGCCTCCTACGCGGTCCTTCGCCGGGAAAGGCGCCGGTCCCGCGCCGCGCCGGCCCGCTGCCTTCCGGTGAACGGGCCCGCATCCGCACCGGCGAGTAGATCCGCCCGGCGCGCGGCCCTCAGGCCGCCGCCGGGCCTTACTGATACGGAGAACAGGTATGACGAAGCTCCTGGTCGTCGTCGGCAGCATCCGCCCCGTCCGGGCTGCCGACCTGATCCTGCCCTGGCTGGCGCCGCGGGTCAGCGCGCACGGTGGCTTCGAGGTCGAGATCGCCGATCTGCGGGACTGGGCGTTGCCGATGTTCGCCGAACACCTGGGTACGGTCGGCGACATCGACGACCCCACCTGCTCCGACCCGGTCCTGCGAGCCTGGAACACGAAGGTGCAGGAGGCCGACGCCTTCATCGTCATCACTCCGGAGTACCACCACAGTCTGCCTGGCAGCCTGAAGAACGCCATCGACAGCGTGTGGCCCGCATTCGGCTTCCGGAACAAGCCGGTGGCAGCCGTCGGCTACAGCGCTGGCATCGGGGGTGGCAGCCGGGCCGTCCAGCATCTGGCGCAGATCGTCATCGCGGCCGATGCCGTGCCGCTGCGCAGCACCGTGTTGCTGCCCTTCGTACAGACGGCCTTCACCGCAGCCGGCGAGCCGGTCGACCGCGCGACGGATGTCGGTCTGCAGATCCTGCTCGACGACCTCGCCTGGTGGGCGACCGCGCTGAACAAGGCGCGCGCGGAAGGCGAACTCGCGCCTGGCCAGGCGCGCATGATGTCAGCGCTGACGTCGGCCTAGTGTCGTGCGCTGAAACGACTGCGCATTCGGCGGTAGCCCGGCCACCGGCATGGGTGTTAACGAGGTCTCCGTGCAGATGTTCGTCATCGTCGATGAAACATCTACCGGAGACCTCGCTTCATCCGGATCACCAATACACCCTCAAGACACCAGCGCAGCGGCAACGATCAACGTCTCCGGTGTCACCGACTGTGGTCATAGTCAGCCTTTCCGCCCGATCACCGCCGCGATCCGCGCGCGCAGTTCGGATGCCGGTATGACCGCATCGACCGAGCCGACCTGCACCGCGCGTTCGATGCTGTGCACCCTGTCGAATTCTGCAGCCAGGGCGGACAGGTGCTCAGCTCGCACAGCGGTGCGTAGGTCGGCGAGTTCAGTCACCAGATCGGCGCGTTTCTCCGCAACATCACTGGCGGCGATGCGCTGCTCGAGCCCGCGAATGCGTGGATCGTCGGTGGTGCGGGCGTCGACGGTACGGGCGAAAACGACCGCGGCGGCGGGGGCGCCGCCGATGACCGAGGCGAACGATCCCTCGACGGCGAGCACGGTCATGTTCGGATTGAGCGCCTTGGAGAACACCACAAACGCACCGCCGTGGTAGCGGGAGATGACACAGAACACCACCTTGCCATCGAAGTTGACGATGGCGCGGCCGATCTCGGCGCCGTACTCAAGTTGCAGCCGCCGCAGAGACTCCGGTGATCCATCGAACCCAGACAGGTTCGCCAGAATTACCACCGGACGGTTGCCGCTGGCGGTGTTGATCGCTCGTGCCACCTTCTTCGACGACAGTGGGAAGAGCGTTCCGGCGGTGAAGGATTCGGGTCCGTCCGCTGGCGGGAAGCCATGCCGTGCGACCGGCCCGGACTCGATGCCGATCAGGCATACTGGCCAACCGTCGATGCGAGAGTCGGCCACGACCGCGGTCTCAGCCTCGGCCATGTCTGCCCAGCGTTCCACCAATGGGTGGTCCTGGTCCGAGACCGCCTGCAACACCGCGCGAATCGCGAACGGCTTCTTGCGGTCCGGATTCGCGGTCGCGGAGAAGATGTCGCCGACGGTGGTGAAGTCACTGTCGGGGTGGTGGTGGGGGAACCCGGTGACGTCTCGGGTGACCGGGTCGGTGGTCGACGCGCGGCGTGGTCCCCGCTCACCCTGGGTCACGTACGTGTGCGCGTAGTGGCTCAGCAGAATTTCCTGCGCCGCGGCCAGGGTCGGGACGAAGTATTGGGCCTGCCCGTTGGGTCCCATCACCCGGGCGTAGCCGCCGATGCCGAAGTTGTCCTCCGCCGAGACACCGCCGGAGAAATCGAGCGACTGCTTGCCGGTCAGCACCATCGCACCGGCGGGCGTCATCACCAGAATTCCCTTGGTGTGCATCAGCATCGTCGCCTCGGCGTTCCAGTACGGCTGAGCGCCGACGTTGATTCCGGCGACCACGATGTTGATCTCGCCGCCGTCCTGGGTGAACTGCACTATCCGGCGCAGCGCCCGGGCCACCCAGTCCATGTTCTCGGTGCCGGAGTCCATCGAGATCCGTGCCCCCGCCGATATCGCGTACCACTCCACCGGCACGCGTTCCCGCTCAGCGAGATCCAGTGCCGCGACAATCCGGGCACACTCGGGTTCGGCCAGCGCGCCCAGCGCCCGATGGGGATCCCCGAACAGCGCGACGCGGCGTACTCCCTCGGGATACAGCGCGGTTGGCGTGGACACCAACCCGACCACGATGCCCGCGCGGTTGCGCCCGCGCGGCCGGTCCACCTGGACGAGAGACTCCCCTTCGAGGTCGAATTCGGTGAACTCGCCTCCGGGGCCACGCAGAAGGTCGATTAGCTCGTAGGGATACACCGCACCGCGCCGGCGCACCCGCAGCACCTTCTGGTCGTAGTCGTTCAGTGGCGCAACCGGTTCCGCCGGCGGGGTGTCGACCGACACTTCGGTGCCACCGCTGAGGTCGTAGCAGAACCGGGTGACCTGGAATTTGTACGAGTCGTTGGGCTGGCGCACCCGCCCGTGCACCACCACGTCCTGGATGCCGGCCCGCACGATCTGCGGCGCGGTGGCGTGTAGCCAGTCCGCCAACTGCGCCGTGTCGACGTCGGTGAACGGGCGAATGTCGAGCCAGACGTGGTTCAGATCCAGCCGGTCCCCTGCCGGGTCCAGCTCACGGCGCGCCTTGGCGACCGCCTCGGCACAGACGCTGAGGACGGTCTCCGCACCACGTACGGCGATGATCACCCCGTCGGAGTCGCGGACCGGTTCGAAGCGCCGCAACTGCGCCATGGCGACCAGCCGCTGATCGGTCGGATTGTCCTTGGCCACGGCGTGATACAGCAGCATGTCCGGCGGTGCGGGAAGCTGGTTCAGGTGGAAGTTGCGCAGCCGCCAGAGATGCAGCCGCCGCCCGATCAGCGGATGCACACCACGGATCACCGTGTCCTCCACCAGGCCCGCCGCGCGCCGCCGGAAGGTGAAGTGCTCCAACGGCCCGCCGTCAGGAGGTGGCAACGCGACGCTGATACGGCGCGCATGCTGCGCCAGCCCGGCATGCCGCAGCGCGGCCAGCAGTTCGGCCGCCCGCTCCTCGACCGAGGCGGGCGCGTCCGGCCAGGCCAGCAGGAGGTCCGCCACCGGCACATGGTTGGCCGGTGCGGCGTCGAGCAGATCACGTAGCGTGCTCACCAACGTGCCGGACGCGCCATCGCGCAGGTCCGTCATCCGGCCTACGGTCGCGGCGCAGACGGTAGGTACGGCGTGGCGCGGGCGCAACTCAAGCCGGTAGTCGCAGACCACGAACGCCCGACCGGCCACAGTGAGGGTGCGTACGGCGCCCAGCCGTTGCTCGCCGTAACGGCGGCGGCACAGCACCTCCAGCAGTGGATCCACCGGGGCATAGGTGTCCTGCAACAGCCTCGCTACCACGATGCGGTCCAGTGATTCCGGAATGTCGGCGATGGCCGCGATTCGCCGGGAGCGCTCGGGGGAATCCGGCATGTCGGCGAGCGCACGAAGCTCGTCGGGCACCCCGGCCAGCATCGCCGCCCGGGCGCCCTCCGCCTCCGGGTGCAGATACCAACGGAACACCACGCTACGGGCCAGATCGGCCAGCAGGGGCGAGCGGCCGGCAACGACTCTGATCAGCCGATCCAACGCGGGGCGGATACCGTCCTCGACCGGGCGCGGCTCACCAAGCCACACCTTCAACAGCTCCTGCACTACCCGGGAGCTGTCATTGAAGCGCCTGCAGGCCAGAACGATGCGATACACCGCCTGCTCCAGCTCAGGCGCACGATCGATTTCCGTGACTCCGTAGCGGGCCAGGACGCTGTGCAGCGTGTGCCGGAAGCCCGGTGACAGTGCGCCCCGGTTCACGTCCAGGCTTTGCAGGTAGGTGTGCAGCTGCTCGTGGCGGCTGCGGTGCGACGACTCCTCCGGCTCCGGGGTGGACAGTTCGACGATGTCGCTGAACGACTCGATCAGGGCGGCTTCGCCGGCCAAAGGCGCGCCGTGTTCGGCCACCAGGCCACTACGGTCGCGCAGGTAGCGCGACAGCGCCGGATGCGGATCGTCCGCTCGATCGAAGCCCAGTACCGCGCTGGACAATTCATTCAGCGCCAGCCGCGCGCGGAGGGCCGCAGAGTCGTCGGCAGACGATAGCGGCAGCATCAGGTCGACCGGATCGTGTCGTACTGTGTCGGCGTCTTCCCCTACTGGATCCAGTTGTGCCAGTAGCGTTCCCGTGTCGACCTGGCTGCCGACTGAGACCAGCAGCTTGCGCACCCGGGCGCCGAACGGCGCGGGTAGCACCGTCTCCATCTTCATGCTTTCCAGCACGAGCACCGGAGCGCCGGCGGCGATTTCGGCACCCTCTGGAACCGGTGTGGCCACGACCAGCGCGGGTGCGGGTGCCCGCACCGCACCGCCCTCGTCCCGGCTGACCCGGTGCGCGACGCCGTCGACCTCGACGACGTGCACCGTGCCGTGAATCGCGGTGATGATCCGGTAGCTACGGTCGCCGACTGTCAGCCGGCTCGAGTGCCCGTCTTGCCGTTCGATATCGGCGTCGAACGAAATGTCGTCGATGCCGATCCGATAGCGGTGCGCGCCGATGCGGGCAGCCGTCACCGGATAGCCGCGGCCTGCCAGTTTCACTTCGACGGCCCGGGCGGGTTCATCCAGAGTCTGCGGCCGTCCGCCGCGGCCGGTTTCCCATAGGCGGGTCCTGCGCGCCTGCTCCTCCTCGTCGTAGCTGGCGATGGCGGCGGCGGCCAGGGCGATGCCGGTCTGCTGGATGGCAGTCAGTCCGCCCGCTGCCCGGACTCGATCCACCCAGCGGGTGTCCGCGGTGGCGTCGATGACCTCGGGGGCGTCCAGCAGCGACATCAGCAAGCTCTTGTTGGTGGCGCCGCCCTCAATGACGACGGTGGTCTCGGCGACCGCGCGGCGTAGCCGGGCCAGTGCCTCGTCACGATCGCGACCGTAGGCAATGATCTTCGCGATCATCGAGTCGAAATCCGGTGGTATCTCGTCGCCCTCGACGATGCCGGTGTCGATGCGCACGCCTGGTCCCCCAGGCCAGCGCAGCAGCTCAATACGGCCCGGCGCGGGTGCGAAGTCGCGGTCGGCGTCCTCGGCGTTGAGCCGCGCCTCGACGGCGTGCCCACGTTCGACCGGACGATCGCCGCGCAACGGCAGCCCGGCTGCCACCTCGATCTGTGCCTTGACCAGATCGATGCCGGTGGTCAGCTCGGTGACCGGGTGCTCGACCTGCAGTCGGGTGTTCACTTCGAGGAAGGCGAAGAGTTGCTCCTGCGGCTGGTACAGGAATTCGACCGTGCACGCGCCGCGGTAGCCGACGGCCAGAGCGAGCCGCTCGGCCGCCTCCTTCACCGTCGCGATTTGTTCCTGGTCCAGCAGCGGTGAGGCTGACTCCTCGATGATCTTCTGGTTGCGCCGCTGGACGGTGCAGTCACGCACCCCCAGGGCCCAGGCGGTGCCGTGCGCGTCGGCAATCACCTGCACCTCGACGTGGCGGGCACCGGTGACCAGCCGCTCGAGGAACACCACCCCGTTGCCAAAGGCTCGCGCCGCCTCCTCGCTGGTGCGGGCGTAGGCATCGAGCAGTTCGTCGGGCGATCTGACGATGCGGATGCCACGGCCGCCGCCACCGGCGGTTGCCTTGAGCATCATCGGATATCCGATCTCGGCCGCCTGCGCCAGGGCGGCGTCAAGCGACTGGACGGGTCCCCGGCTCCACCCCGCGACCGGGATCCCGACCTGCTCGGCCAGCAGCTTCGCACCGATCTTGTCGCCCAGTGCCCGCATCGCTTCCGCACTTGGGCCGATGAAGGTAACCCCGAGCCGGTCGCACAGTTCCACGAATGCCGGATCCTCGGCGACAAAACCCCAACCAGCCCAGGCGGCGTCGGCCCCGGTATCGGTCAGCGCCCGCTCCAGCACCGCCAGGTCCAGGTACGGACGTGCCGAGGCGGGACCGAGGCAGTATCGCTGGTCGGCCTCTCGGACGAAGCCGGCGTGCCGTTCACCATCGGTGTACAGCGCAATGGTCTGGATCGGTTCGCGGTCGCGGTGTTCGGCATTGCACTCGCGGACCGCGTGGATCAGGCGGCGAGCCGCCTCACCACGGTTGACGATGGCGATACGCGTGAACACGCCAGTCACTCCTCAGCGGAAATCTTCGACAAGACGGGTTCGATCCGGGTATCGACGCAGCAGAGCCGCGCCGAGACCTACCGACCCGACGGTCAGCGTGGAAATCATGATCAGCAGCAAGCCGGCGACGCGACGGGTCGGCTTGGACAGTGCCGGCGCCGGTACGATCGGGGGCTTGGTTGCAGCCTCGACGGACATGAGGCTGCGTCTTTCTACGGTTGGGCAATGAGATCGGTGCGAGCTTTGGGGCCGGACCGGATGGCAGAGACGGCGCGCAGCACGACGTTGTCACGCACCACCCGCAGCCGAGCGGCATCGAGCAAGCTCATCCGGCTCACCATCCGCGAGGTTCTGACGAACTCGTTGGCGCGGCCCGTGCGGCGCTGCTCGTACTCGCGAATCGCCGCGACGGGATCGGCCGCCGCTTCGAGGACGCGGGCCAGACAGACCGCGTCCTCGACGGCCTGCCCCGCGCCCTGCGCCAGTTCGGGCGTCATCGGGTGCGCGGCGTCACCGAGCAGACTGGCGCGTTCGAATCCCCAGTGCTGTAGGGGATCCCGGTCGACGACGTCGTTGCGCAGGATGGCATCAGGCTCGGTGGCGGCGATCATCCGCTGGATGTGGGCGGGCCAGCCGCGATACGACTTCAGTACCGCGGCATGGCGTCCGGCTGGCGGCTCGGGCATGCAGGGCGGCGATTTCAGCATCGCGAGCCAGTACAGGCGTTGACCGGTCACGTGGTAGTGCAGGATCCGCGCACCCGGACCCCAATAGATCCGCATCTCGCCGAGGGGAATCTGCGGATCGGTGTAGTCGGTGATGCCGTGCCAGGCCGCCATTCCGGAATACCGGGGCTTGGTCGGGCCGTGCAACTGCCGGCGGACCATCGATGCGATGCCGTCCGCGCCGATCAGCAGATCTCCACGCTCCACGCTGCCGTCGGCGAGGCGGGCCACCACACGCTTGGTGTTCTGCTCGAAGCCGATCAGCTCCGAGTTCAGCCTCAGCACATGCGGCCCGAGGGTCTGCAGCAGCAGGCGGTGTAGATCAGGTTGGCTCATGCCCACCGACGGCGCGCCGAGCTCATCACTGAGCGCTGCCAGGTCGAACGAACCCAGCCGACGGCCCCGCCAGTCGAGGTTGCGATGCGCGGTGACCTCTGTGCCGATCTCAGCCACCTGATCGGCGAGGTCGATGTGCTGCAGGGCGCGCATGGCGTTGCCCCACAGGTGGACTCCCACGCCCTTGGCGAGCTCGTCGACACCTGCCCTCTCGATGACGACGACATCGATTCCGATGCGGCGCAGGGCGATAGCGGTGGTCAGCCCGCCGATACCGGCGCCGACGATGACGACCCTGCGAGTACTCATTGCGCCGCATCCAATTCCACGCCGCCGCGCAGGCGGTGCAGTGGTGAGCGGATGATCATCGAGGGAAACAGGTTACTCGCGCGGTCTGCGAGGGCGGGCATGATCAGCTCCTGATCGACTGGGTGGGCCGATGGAATTCACGGAAAGTGTCGGCGACTCGGGCAGAGTCCTCGATGTGCAGGCCGTGCCCGACGCCGTCGAGGCGGATGTGGCGGACGTCGGCGAGCAGCTTGGTCGCCCGCCGGACGTCGTTGTCGGACATGAACCCGCCACAAGCGGGGTCGGCCTGTATCAGCAGGGTCGGGCAGCGCACCCGCACCAGCAGCTCGTCCGGGTGGTAGTCGCGGGTCATGCGCCTGTCGTGGTACTGGTTGAGCACTTCGGTATCGAACTGGTGCAACGACGTCGCCAGCGATCGCAAGGCCAGTGGCAGCCCGGCCAGCCAGGCCGTCCTCACCTCATGCGGGATGTCGTCCGGATAGATGCCGGAGTCAGCGATGATCAGCGACCGCACCAGGTCCGCTCGGCGGGCGGCGACGGTCAGCGCGATCCAGCCGCCCAGCGAATGCCCGAACAGGTGCACCGGTGCGCCGACCACTTTGTCGGCGAAGTCGATGATGTCGGAGGCGAAGCCGTCGATGCGGTAGTCGGATGCCCGGCCCGAGACGCCGTGGCCGCGCAAGTCGGGGGCGTACTGGTCGTAGCCGGCCTGCAGTGCGAGCATCAGCGGTCGGTACACCTGCCAACGGGCCGCGGCACCGTGCACCAGTAGCAGCGGCGGGCCGCTACCCGGCAGGATGCCGTAACCCAGTCGTCGGCCACCGATTTCGACCTCGCGGGTAAGCGGTCGCGCCTTACCGGTCAACGCACCGGCCCAAGGACGAGACCGATGTGAGTGCCACCAAGCGAGCTGCTCACAACCAGTGCCGGACCATCCATCTCACCGGCGGTCGCCACCGCCAGCGCCAGCGGGGCGCCGGCACCGATCGGCTCGCCGAACAACCGCTTCGGCGCGAACCTCGACGGTGCGGCAGAACCCTCGAAGAGCCGTGCCAAAGCCAGGTTTTCGGGATCGTCTACATCCGGCAAACCGATCGTGTTGGTCCACACGGCGGCGACGTCTGACGGTCGCAGCCCGGCCCGCTCCAACGCATCCCGCAGCGCTCGCTCGATGCCGTGCCCGTCGCGATCCCAGCGGCCGACCCCCCTACCGTCCGACGCGATTCCGTAGCCGAGCAGTTCGGCTCGCGGACTCGCGCCACGGGCGGCCGCCACACTCGCCCGCTCAAGCAGCACGGCGATACCGGCCTCGGCCAGGCCGAATCCGTCGGTGGTGAGTGGTCCGATCTCGCCGTAGGCGTCGATCACGGTGTCGGTGAGGGTATCCGCGGCGATCGCCAGCATGCCGTCGGCCTCGTCGCGGGACAGAATGTCGAAGGCATAGGCCAACGCGCCCGCACCGGCCGCGTGCCCGGTGGTGACTGTGGTGGTCGGGCCGACCGCGCCGACGTGCATGCTCACCTGCCCGGTCGCGGCGTTGTAGACAGTGTTCGGGAACAGGGCAGGGTTGGCCGCGCGGGGGCCGTTTTCGAACAACGGGCGTCCGAAAGCCTCGATGGTGTCCATCGGGCCGATTCCGGTGCCCAGGACGGTGCCGACACGGGTGCGGTTGCCGTCATCCAGGGTGAGGCCCGCGTCCTGTAGGGCCAGCCGAGAGGCGACCACGCTGAAGATACCGAGCCGGTCCATCCGACGACGCGCCTTGGTCGTCAGGTACTCGCCGACGTCGAGCGGGACACGACCGACTCTTACGCCGGACTCGTCGCTGGTGCATCGGCGGTCGTTCGCGAAGGCTTCGCGCAGCACCTCGGTGCCCACTCCAGCCGAGGAGAGGACGCCGACTCCGGTGATCACGATCCGGTCGGCGGTCGGGGTAGCGGGCGGGGACGCGTCGCGGGTCAGCACCAGGGAGGCGTTGGCACCACCGAAGGCGAAGTTGTTCGACATGGCGACGCCGATGTCGAGAGGGCGGGCGACATTCGGCGTGTAGTCCAGATCGCAGTCCGGATCACCGGCGGTGAAGTTCGCGGTGGGTGGGGCCAGTTGTTCCTCGATCGCTTTCACGGTCACGATCGCCTCGACTGCCCCTGCCGCGCCCAGCAGGTGACCGATCATCGATTTGGTGCTGCTGACCGCTATCGACCGGCTGGCATCGCCGAGACCGACCTTCATCGCCATGGTTTCGGCCGGGTCGTTCTTAGCGGTGCCGGTGCCATGGCTGTTGACGTAGACCACGTCCTCGGCTGCGCGGCCCGCAGACCGTAGCGCGGCCTGGATGGCCCGCGCGGCGCCGGTGCCGTCCGGACGCGGCGCGGTGGCGTGATAGCCGTCGGCCGAAAGCCCGAGCCCGGCCACCTCGGCCAGGATCGGACGGCCCAGTTCGCGGGCCAGGTCGGCGCGCACCAGCACCAGCATGCCGCTGCCCTCACCCAGCGACAGCCCTTGCCGGTCTTTGGAGTACGGCGCCGCGGGCACGGGGGACAGCGACTCCAGCGAGTTGAATCCGGCGACCAGCACATCCGACAGCGCGTCGGTCCCGCCGGCGAGCACGGCGTCGGCGCGGCCGGAGCGAATCAGATCGGCGGCGTAGCCGATGGCGTTCGCGCCCGCCGCGCAGGCGGTGTTCACCGACAGCACAGGACCGCACACGCCGAAAGCGCCGGCCAGCGCCTCCGCGATGGCCTGCGGTGGGGTGAACAGCAGCACGCGCGGATCGACGGGCTCGCCGTGCTCGCGTGCCAAGTACCAGTGCCGGGCGCTGAGCAGTCCGGCGTTGCAGGTGCCGAGCACCACGCCCCAACGCTCGGCCGGGACAGCGTCGTTGCCCAGTCCTACCGACCCCATCGCCTCCTCGGCCGCGATGAGCGCGAAATCCAGTGCGCGGTCGGTGAACTTGGTCGGATAGCCCACGTCGTGCTTTGGGGAGTGGCCGGCCACGACCTCACCGGCCAGACGGGTGCGGTACCCGTCCATCGACATGTGCTCGACCGGACGGATCGCGACCTGGCCCTGGCTGGCGCCGAGCCACAGATCCTCGGCGGTCGGTCCTTGGGAGGTGATGGCGCCGACGCCGACGACGACGACGCGGCCCTGGCTGGGGGTGTTCATCACTGCGGTGTCCTTCCTTGATATGTCCGGAGGACGAGTGCGACATGCTGGCCGGCGAACCCGCGGGTCAGCGCAAGGGCGTAGCCCACTGACTGCTCGCGGGCCACATCGACGACCCAGTTCGGTCCTGCGCACGCGGGGTCCGGGTCGGTCATGTTGAGCAAAGGCGGCACTACGCCGCGCCGAGTGGCCAATGCGGCGACCGCGATGTTGAGCGCGCCCGCGCCAGCGACCAGATACCCGGTCGCGGCCGTGACCGCGGTCGCCGACAGTCGCGGCAACGCGTCGCCGAGGATCGAACGCAGCGCCGCGATTTCGGTAATATCACCTGACGGTGAGGCGGCACCCTCGGTGACGACCAAGCTGAGTGCGTCCGGCTCGATACCGGCTTCGGCAAGCGCCGATTGGATAGCCCCGACCACTCCCGTGGTGCCCTCCGGATCGTAACCGCGCCCAAATCCGGCGATCTCGGCGTATACCGAGGCACCACGGCTGGCGGCGGACTCGGCGTCCTCGAGGACCAGGAATGCCGCGCCCTCTCCCGGCACGAATCCGTCTCGGTTGCGGTCGTAGGGCCGCGTCGCGCCTGCGCCCAGATCGTTTCGGGTGGTGAGCACACCCATCGGGTCCAGTTTCGTCATGCTCCACCAGGAGGTGGGATCGTCGAAGCCGCCTGCGACGGCCACGGTCGCTTCACCGCGCAGCACGGCCCGGTAGGCCCGGCCGATCGCGGTGGCGCCGGCCTCGCCGGTGCCAGCGAAATACGTGTTGGTACCGCGCAATCCGTGCGCCTGCGAGATATAGAACAGCGCCGCCGCCTGCAGGCCCTCGACGTAGAACAGCGGATAGAACCGTGCCGCGCCCTCGGCACCCATCCGCGCCAGATCGGCGGTGCCGTCCGGGTTGCGAGCCAGCAGCACCGCGTCGAGCACCTTGGCCGGTTCGGAGATCTCCTTGTTGCCGCCGAGGAACAACCCTGTGCGATCCGGATCGTCGATAGTCACCCCGGCGTCGGCGAGCGCCAAAGCCGCACCGGCAACGCCGAATTGGTCGTTGCGTGTCATGTTCCGCAGCACCCGCCGATTCACCGCGAACGGCGCCGGATCGAAGTCGGTGACCTCGGCCCCGAGCCGCGACTGTAACGAGCTCGCGTCAAAACCGCGCAGGGCCCCGACCGCACTCTTACCGTCCAGCAACGCATCCCACGTCTGCGCTGTGCCGACACCGAGCCCGGTGACCAGTCCGACGCCGGTCACGACCACCCGCTTCATCGCGCACCGCCGGCATCGCTCTGCGAAAGAACAAGACGAGCAACGGTGGTCACCCGCTTGCCGTCCACCAGCACGCGTGCCGAGCAGGCGCCGAGTTCGATCAGATCGACCCGCAATTCCATGCGGTCGCCCGGCCGCACGAAGTGGCGGTAGCGCACGCTGTGGGCTGCGGTCAACTGCCAGGTGCCGCCGAAGGTCTCGGTCATCAGCAACCCCGCCAGCTCGGCCAGGGACCCGAGGATCAGCACGCCCGGTAGCACCGGAAAACGCGGGAAGTGGCTGTCGAAGATGTCGAGGGTGCTGGGCACATTACGCACCGCCGTCGCGGCACGGCTCGGCTCGAGGGTGACGATCCGGTCCCATCCGACCAGCGTCGGAGCTGGTGCCGTGATGGCGATCATGTGGTGTCCCTCCGCAGGATCAGGCAGGCGTTGGTACCGCCGAACGCGAATGCATTGACCATGACGGCATCGGTTTCCACCGGTTTGGCGACGTTGGCGACATAGTCGAGGTCCAGCGCGGGATCCGGGCGGTCGAGGTTGATGGTCGGCGGCGCGTATCCGGTGCGCAGCACGCCCAACGCCCCCAGCAGGCCCGCGCCGGCGGCTGCCGCGGTGATGTGGCCGATCATGGATTTCACCGAACTGATGGCGACCCGGTCGGCGTACTCGCCGAAGACGTCCTTGATGGCCCTTGTCTCGCAGATGTCGTTGCCGGGTGTCGAAGTGCCGTGCGCGGCGATGTATCCGATGTCGGATGGTTTCAGCCCTGCGTCGTCGAGCGCTTGTGCCATCGCAAGGCTGACGCCGCCGCCGTCCGGTGGTGGATCGGTCATCCGGTAGGCGTTCATCGTGGCCGCGTATCCGACGATCTCGGCGTGTACGTGGGCACCGCGTTGCCGCGCGGATTCCAGATCCTCGAGGACGAACATCACCGCGCCCTCGCCGAGCACGAAGCCCGACCGATCGGCGCTGAACGGCCGCGACGCCCGCTCGGGCTCGTCGGCGTGCTCGGTGGTGAGCGCACCGAGCAGCGAGAAACCGAGCACATCCAGCCAGGAGATGAGCGAGTCGTATCCCCCAGCCACCATCATCCGGGCCTCGCCCTCCTGGATCAGCCGGTACGCCTCGCCGAGGGCGTGACCTGAAGCGGTACAGGCGGTCGAGACCCCGACCATGGGTCCGGCACACCCACCGGCCCGGGCGATGGCGGCGGCCGGGGTGTTCTGATCGCGTTCGAGCACATGCTCGACCGGCTGCCGGTACAGCGGCAGCGACTCCCTTAGTCGGTGAAAGATCTCGGCCATCTCGGCCAGCGACGGCCGTCCGGCGGTGCCGCCGACGCTCACGCCCCGCTCGCCCGGCCGGTAATCGCCTCCGCCCGACAGTCCTGCATCGGCGAGGGCTTCCAGGGCGGCGGCGACTCCGAAGGCGCCCGGGCGCGACAGGTTGCGCCGCAGCCCGGCATCCGGGATAGCGACCTCCGCATCGAAGTCCTTCACCATGCCGGCGATCCGGACGGCGAAGGTCGACACGTCGAAGGAGGTGATGGGACCGACGCCGGATCGCCCGGCCCGCAGAGCACTCCAGGTGGCGTCGGCGTCGTTGCCGACCGGCGTCACCGCGCCAATACCGGTAATGGCTACGCGTCTCATGCCCGCACCAGCCCTTCGAGCAGACGGCCGCTGTGCGCGTCGTCCTGCAGATCGCCCGCGTCGATGAGCGCGCACATGATGTCGGTAGCGCGCATCAGCACCCTGCCGTCGACCTGCGCCGTGCCCGAGATCACCGCCATCTCGTCCGACATGGACTCCACGGCGCCCTCGAGAACCACCACGTCGCCCGGCCGGGCGACGCCGGTGAACTCGACGCCGCCGATCTGCAGCAGCGCGGCTCGTTTGCGACGCTCGGTGGACAGCATGATCAGCCACGTGCCGGCCTGGCACAGCGCCTCGAGTACGAGCGCGGATTCAAGGACCGGTCCGTCCGCGGACTCGCAAAGGCCCGACTCCGCGGCCGAGACGAGTTTGCGGCCGCGAACACGGCTGCGAGGCTCGTACTCGTCGATTCGGTCGATCAGGTGGAATCGCACGGCACTCAGGCGGTTACGGCCGCGCGGGACTCGACCAGCGTGACCAAGCCGAGCTCGTCGGGCAGGGCCGCCGCGTCCACGGCGACGGCGGTGCGGACCTGGGGGAACAGGGTGTCGTTCATTACGACGTTCCTTCTCTCCAATTGGGCGATCAAAATCGGTGGCGGGCCTTACCACTCGGGACGGCCGAGGCCGAGCTGAGCGCTGGCCCCGCCGTCCACGGCGATCGTGGCGCCGGTGGTGTAGGCCGAGTCGGGGCTGGCCAGGTGGACGACCATGGCGGCGATGTGCTCGAGCCGGGCGAAGTCGCGCATCGGGATCTGCTTCTTGAGGCCCTTGCCGCCCTTGTCGACCAGTTCCGCCACGAGATCGGTCGGGGTAAAGCCGGGCAACACCGCGTTGACGCGGATGCCGAAGCGGGCCAATTCGACTGCGGCGCATCGGGTGAACGCGTTGACCGCACCCTTGGACGCGGAGTAGTTGGCCTGCCCGGTCCAGCCGCGCTCGCCCATCACCGAGGAGATATTGACGATCGCGCCCTCCCGCTGAACCATGAAGTGGTCCAGCACCGCCTTGGTGCCGTTGAAGACGCCGCCAAAGTTGACGTCCATCACCGATCGCCAGTCGTCGGCCGTCATGCTGTAAATGAGCTTGTCGTGGGCTATGCCGGCGTTGTTCACCAATATGTGCAGACCGCCCAGTTCCGAAACCGCCTGTGTGGCCATCGCTTTGGCTGCGTTCGGGTCCGCGACGTCGCCGCCGATGGCGATCGCTCGCCGTCCGCTCGACTCGATCTCGGCGACGAGCTCCTTGGCCGCGGCTTCACTCGAGCGATAATTCACGGCCACGTCGGCCCCCTCGGCGGCCAGAGCGAGCGAAATCGCGCGGCCGATACCGCGGGCACCGCCGGTGACGAGCGCTACCTTGCCGCCCAGGTTCATCGGGTGCGCACCATGCGGTCACGGGTACGGATGCCGAAGGCGAGCAGGTTCCCGATCGGCCGCGGCAGTTCGGATTTCGGGACCATGCCCAATTCGCGGCCCACACCGAGCTGGTCGGCCTCCTGCCAACCTTCGATGATCTTGCCGTCCTTCATCCGCACCATGCTCATCGCGTGCAGGGTCACGACGCGGTTCGTGGCAGGCAGGCCGTTGAAGAATCCCGCGTGGGTTCCGGTGGCGCTCCACAGGACCGCCACCATGTCGTCCTCGGCCACGATGTGCTGCAGGTCCATCACGAAGTCGGGTATGCCGGTACGGATGTCATTCATCGCCGCACGCAGGCCCTCGCGGCCCTTCGGGTACTTGCCGTCGCGGACCATGTCGTGGAAGACCACGTTCTCGTCGACGACATCTTCGGCCACGCTCCAGTCGCCCTCGTTCCATGCCCTCTGGAGGTAGTGCTTAATGATCGCCTTGTTCTTTTCCGCTTCACCTGACGGCATGCGACAACTCCATATCGAGTTCGGAATGACTGCGGGCGTCCAGTGCGAGCAACGTGGGGGTAATTCGGGCACCGATCGTGCGCAGGATCAGGTGGTTCATGTGCGGGCCGAGCGGTCCGCGCCACCCGGTGGCCTCGCCGATGCGCCGCGAGGCGAGCGCCAGCGGCACAGTCACCGCTCGGCGGGCCCGCTCGTAGTCGCGCAGCGCGGCGATGGGGGCGCCGCGCCGGGACAGATGGTGGGCCAGCGTGACCCCGTCGGTGAGCGAGGTGCCGGCGCCCTGGCCCAGATCGAAGGTCATGGCGTGGGCGGCGTCGCCGAGCAGCGTGATCCGGCCGCGGCCCCACCGCCTCAAGGGTGGGCGGTCGACGGTGTCACGGCGGTGCACGGACTCGGGCGCAGTCGCTGCAAGCAGGTCGCCGACGATCGGATGCCAGCCACGGTAGGCCGTTTCGAGCGCGTGAAGCTCTCCGAGGTGGTCGCCGTCCGAGCCCGCGGGAGCGTTGCGGGTGCACCACCAGTTGACCCGTCCGTCACCGAGATGAAAGAACGCGAACCTGGCTGCGTTGCCGTGCATAATCCGGAAAACGTGTTGGGGCGCGCCGCAATCGGTCTCGGCGATCCCGGACCAGTGCGCGTAGCCAGGATGCCGGGCCGGGCTCAGGCCGTGCAGGTGCGCGCGCACCCTCGAATGCAGCCCGTCGGCGCCGATCAGCACCGGGCCGGTTTCGACCCGGCCGTCGGTGAAGATCGCGTCGACACCGGCAGCGGTCTCACGGAACTCCCGAAGCGTCGAGTTCAACTGCAAGGCTTCGGATCCGAGCTCCGCATGCAGGATGTCGACCACGTCGGCCCGGCGGATCGCCAGCGGGCGAAGGCCCGGCTCGACGGAGCGCGAGTCCATGTCGACGCGGTACAGCAGGCGCCCGAGTTCGTCGCACATCTCGAACCGGTCCACCTGGTGGCCCGCCGCGCGCACCTTATCGGCCACGCCGAGTCGCCGCAGTGAGCGCATGCCCGCGTACCAAAGCACATAGCAGCCGCCGTAGCGGGTGCCGCGTTGAGTGCGTGCCTCGTAGACGACGGCGTCGAGGCCGGCCTGCCGCAGCGCGAGCCCGGCTGCGGCGCCGCCGATACCGCCACCGATAATGAGAATGGGTCTTTTGGACGTGAGCATGTGCCCCCCGGAAGAATTCACCGGGCCATCGGAATCGCATGGCACGGCAGAAATGTTGGCGCCTGCTGCGCCGTTCACTTTGCCCGCAGTGAGTATCGCAGCGGGTTCAGGTTTCTGCACTTGTTGGTCGAGTTCAATGCGACCCCACGAAGACGACGCAGCTCGGCAAGAAAGGACGCCAGTTGACTGGATAGGCCCTGGGTTGGCGCGGCGTCCGATGTGGAGGTTCGTCAGTTGACGGATCGTGCTTGCCTCGTCGTCGCCGATGCCGTCGTTAGAGGAGTTGGTGGCGCCTGGACCCGGCGTCGTCGGGATCGGGTGCATCTCAGGAGCACCTGCATCGATCGGCCCTCATGCTCGGGCGCGACAGTCGCCGTCTAGCGGACAGGCGAGCCACAACGCAGGCACCAGGCCTTGCTCGTGTGGCTGCGCACCGCCGAAACGACCACCTATGCTTCGTCATTCGCGCTGCGGTGTCCCTCGACGACGGTTGCCGCTGTGCAGGGCATGTGCCTGCCGAAGCTGAGGACCGAGCTCTCTGCCTACCCACGTCAGCTGTTCATCCAGGCCGTTGCCAGTTGGTGTTGGCCTGGCGTAAGTCACGGCTCTCTCGTCGTCGGCGCCCGATCTCGTCGTACTCCTCTGGGGTTCGCGGGATGCCAGAATCCGCTGCCGCCGGGTCGCCGGTTGCGGGTTCCATCTTGGAGCCGATCGCTCCGGCGGTGGCGCGCGCCGAGGGAAAGCTGTCCAGACTGATCGCACGATCGGGTCCGCCTTCGGATTCCGGCCGGGCTATCGCTCGGAGCCGGGACTCACCGCCTCAGGCCCGGCATGAGCAGCGCGACCACCCCTGCCGCAGCGGCGGTCGCGATCGCCGCCGCCAGCGAACCGGCGTGCAGCGCCGACATGAACGCGTCCCGGGTCGTCTGTAGCGCCTGTTCCGCCACCTGGGGAGGCAGTTGCTGAACCACTCCCACCGCCGCCACCAACGATTCCGATGCCGGTTCCGATGGCAACCCAAGTGTGGCGAACCCACTGGTAATCCGGTCACCGAAGACCTGGTTCATCACCGAGCCGATCACCGCGATGCCCAGCGCCGCGCCGATCTGGCGGGTGGTGTCGTTGACCGCGGACCCGGCGCCGAGGCGGTTCGCCGACAGCACGCTCATGATCGTGTCCGTGGCGGGAGCAGTCCCCCAGGCGAGCCCAGCGGCCATCAGCACCATCGAACCGACCACCGGCCCCCAGTAGTTGGACTCGGCGGTGAGCTGCATGGCCACCACGAAACCCGCGCTCAGTGACAGCATGCCGAGCGAGATCACGAGCCGAGGTCCGATCCGGACGGTCAGCGCCATACTCAATGGCGCCATTACGCCCATGACCGCCGCGAACGGCAGGATAGCCAGCCCGGCCTTCAAGGTGTCGTAGCCGCGGATCACCTGGAAATACTGGGTGATCAGGAAGACGAAACCGAGCAGCCCGAGGAAGGCCATCATGATCGCAACGCACGCCGCCGTCACCCGCCGGTCGCGGAACATACTCACATCGAGCAGCGGCTCGACAGTGCGCGATTCCCACCAGGCAAACAGCGCGAGAAGCACGGCAGCACCGGCGAATCCGCCCAACGTCACCGCCGACAGCCAGCCGTCGCTCGGGCCTTCGATCACCGTACGCACCAGCAGCCCGACACCGACCATTGACAGCAAAGCGCCGAGTACGTCGAACCGACCAGGCGACTCGGCACGCGACCTCGGCAGCAGCAGGAGCCCACCGACCAGCGCCACCGCGATCAGCGGCAGGTTCACCAGGAACACCGAATGCCATGAGAAGTGCCGAAGCAGCAGACCACCCGCGACCGGACCGACGGCGGCCCCCAGGCCGGAGACCGCCGACCAGATGCCAATGGCGACGGCTCGCTCCTTGCGATCGGTAAAGATCGCCGACAGCAGCGCCAGCGTTGCCGGATAGACGAATGCGGCCGCCACGCCCATCGCTGCCTGGGCGGCGATCAACTGACCGGTGCTGGTGGCGTTCGCCGCCGCCAGGGAGGCGGCCGCGAAGAGCACCAGGCCGACATGCAGCGTGCGCTTGCGGCCGAATCGGTCGCCGAGACCGCCGCCGGTGAGCAGCATGACCGCGAACACCAGGGTGTAGGCGTTGACGATCCACTGCATCGCGGTGGTGGAAGCACCCAGGTCCCGCCCCAGCGTTGGCAGGGCGACGTTGACCACGGTGCTGTTGACCACCGCCAGCAACACGCTCACACACACGACCGCCAGCGCCAGCCAGCGGCGCGCGCCGGTGTGTGTGGCCGGGTCAGGAGTACCCATAGTCTGCCCAGAGGTATCAGCCCGCTCGAAAGTGGGTGTGGACACGGCACGCCTCCTGTGGAACAGACTGCGGTATCTGTATAACGTCGTTCTACAGCATCGTCATCGGGCCGTCAACCAGGTCCAAGCGGCTAAGGTGACAGTCCGGCAGCGCGAACCGAGGAGACCGAAACAGATGGCTGGTCGCACCCGCACGCCGAGCAAGGACGTCGAGCGTGCCCTCATCGACGCCGCCGAGGCGGTCCTGATCCGTGACGGCCTGGCCGGGGTCACTGTGCGGGCGGTCGCCGCCGAGGCAGGGGTGGCGCTGATGGGCGTCTACAACCGATTCGGCGGCAAGGACGGCCTGGAGTCGGAACTGCTGGTCCGTGGCTTCGAACGGCTGCGGGCCGAGGTCGCCGCACCGGCCGACGCCGACCCGATCGTCCGGTTGCGAGCGGCCTCCGCAGGCTACCGCGCGTTCGCTACCAAGCACCCGCAGCACTACCTGATCATGTTCCATGCCTCGGCTGGCAGGCACTTCACCAATAAGGCGGTGCAGGAGAGCGCCAGCCGGGCGTTCGGGGAACTGGTCTCGCACATCCGTTACGCCATGGCCCGCGGCGCGATCAGCGAGAGCGATAGCGTCGAGCTCGCCCGGCAGGTCTGGGCGGCGCTACATGGCGCGGTCTCGCTGGAACTCAACGGCGCCCTGCGCTCCCCCGACCTGGGGAGCAGCTACACCAGGCTGGTGGACCTGATCCTCCGCGGAATGCAGGCACACCGCTAGTGATCCGTCTCAGTTTTGATCAGCCATATGTTCGAGGGCGGCTCGTCCACGTCGGACTTTGCTCACGATCGATTCGGCGGTCGCCGTCCAGACGAAGCGTTTCGGGTCGTCGGTGTGGACGCGCAGGTACTCCTCGATCGCCTTGACGAGGTCGTCGACGCTGTGGAACACGCCCCGGCGGATCATCTTGTCGGCCAGAGCGGCGAACCAACGCTCGACCATGCTCAGCCAGGAGGAACTGGTCGGGGTGAAGTAGAGATGGAAACGCCGGTGTTCGGCCAGCCACGCCTCCACGTTCGGGCGAGTGTGGGTGCCGTAGTTGTCGACGATCAAGTGGACCCGCAGCTTGCGGGGCACTGACGTGTCGATGGCGGGCGAGACACTTGCCGATGACCTTGCCTGTCAACACGTCCAGGGCTGCGAACAGGGTCGTGGTGCCGATAGGCGGCGATCCAGCGAAACCCGGCGCAGCCGCATGATGTCCGGGCCCGGTGATCCGAAGGACCGCCGCATCGGCTCGACGACCAACGTCGCTGTCTGAGCCCATCGGCGCGATCGCTCCTACAGCTACTGGCGAGCCCCCGTCAGTAGCTCGTTGACGAACGACGGACCGCCGAAGTCCGGTATCGCCGTGGGGTGTTCGAGGTCGGCAGCCACCATGGCGGCCGTGGCTCGACCCGAGGTGAGGGTCCGCAGCGAGGAGGTGCCCTCCTCGGCCCATTGGCCGGACAGATACAGGCCCGGCAGCGAGGTGCGGTGCGGCAGCCGTTTGCTGGCGGTCTGCGCGGGGGTGTTCTCCCAGCCGTAGGCGGTTCCGCCAGCGCTGCGGCCGTAGCGGAAGAGCGTGTCGGGGGTGGCCATGTCGACGATCTCGAAGGCGTCGCGCCAGCCGGGCACACCCGCCTCGACCGTAGACAGCAGGGCGTCGGCATGCGCGTCCCGGATCGCGCGCCAGCTACCGTCGGCGCCGGCTCGGACCAGGCTGGTGACCACACCCAGGTGCCCACCTCCTGGTGCCAGTTCTGGGTCGGCCAGGGTCGGCACGGTCACCCAAATGCCACCGGGCCGGGCCGCCTGCACGTCAGCCCAGATGGCGTCATGGTCCCATGATCCGAACACGAAGTTCTCGTGCGCCAGGCCCAGTTCCGCCGGATCGGCGTGCAGCACGCCGTAGAGCACGAAAGCCGAGGGCGCCAGGCGGTACCGGTCAACTCGGCGCCGCAGCGCGGCCGGTAGGAGGTCCCAGCCGACCAATTCGCCGAACGTCTGCCGCGCGTCGGCGTTCGAGACCACCGCGCGAGCGTGCAGCACGGTCCCGCCCGCCGTCTCGACGCCCACGGCGCGACCGTCCTCGACCAGGATTCGCCGAACCTCGTCGTTCAGCAGCAGCTCGCCGCCGTTGTCGCGTACCGCGGCGGCCAGGGCGTCGACCAGGGTCCCGAAACCTCCGCGCGGGTAAAAGGTTCCGTGATGCAGGGTCTCCAGCATCTGGTTGAACAGTGGGAACGACATCCGCGACGGCGGCGAGCCGATGTAGGGCCAGATGCTGCCTATCGCCGCCGCACACTGCGGGTCGTCCAGAAACTCGTCCAGCACCTCGGTCAAGGTCGACAGCCGATAGCGGAAGACCAGGGGTGCCGCCGCCATTGCGGCATCGAGTCCACCTGGGCCGACATGCTGCGGCAGCGCAGCGAACTGGGTGAACATCTCGCGACGCAGTTCGAACAGCCGCGCCAATCCGTCGGCTTGTCGCGGGAACAGCCGCTGATGCAGCTCGAGGAACGCCAGCCGGCCAGGCGGCGCATCGACAGTCAGGCTCGGGAACCGCGCCTGATACGTCTGAGGCAACTCGCGGAACTCGACGCGGTCAGCGACATTCAGGTGGTCCAGCACCCCTGGAATGAACCCGGCGGGACCTGCATCCAGGGTGAAGTGAATGGCCGGGTCGAACAAGTAGGGACCTCGGCGGAAGGGCTGTGCATAACCACCGGGTGCCGCGTTGCGCTCGACCACCGCGACCCGCAGACCGGCGCGCGCCAGCAGCGCCCCGGCCGACAGCCCGCCCAGCCCGCTGCCGATGACGACAACATCGAACATCAGACGGACTCGTTGCTCTGCGTAGCGGGAGAGGGGGTGGGGGCGGTCCAGTCGCACACGATCCCCCCGTATATCCATTTCGTCGCTTCGACGCCGATGATGGCGACGCGCTGCCCAGGCTGGATCTTGCCGTTGCGCCACGCGTTGTCGAGGAACAGCGGCACCGCCGCGCAGCCGCAGGCGCCGGTCATCGCCAGATTGTCGAAGATGCGGCCCTCCAGGGCCTCCCAGTCCGCGGTCTTCACACCGGCGTCGCGCATCGAATCGAGCATCCAGCCGGCATTGCCCTCGGGGATCAGGCACCAGTCGGCGTCGGCCGCGGCCAGTTGGCCGGCCTCGAGCGTGTGCGACAGCGCCTCGGACACCATCACCGGCGTGAAGTCCCCGGCGCCGACCACATCGACCCTGAGGTCCACCAGCTTCTTCGACCGCTGCTGCTGCAGCAGCGGCGCGTGGGTGCCACCACCGATGGCCCAGATGCCCGGCTTGCGCAGGCCACCGATGGCCTTGGTGGCACCACGGCGCAGTCCGCCGTGCTCTCCCGCGCGCACGACGATCGCCCCTGCCCCGTCGCCGAACATGTAGAGCGGGATTCGGTCGCGCATCCGGATCTTGTCCGGCTCGGTCTCCAGGAATACCGGCGCGATGGCGGGCGAGATGGCCTCCACCCCGATGACCAACGCCGTGGTGGCATTTCCCTGTTCGATCCAGAGCCGCGCAATGTCCAATGCCTGCGCGGCGCCCGCGCCACCGGAGCGGATCTCCAGTGTGGTGCAGGATTCGAGACCGAGCTTCTCCTGCACGAGGTTGACCGACGGCGGCAGCGTGTAGTCCGGGGTCCCGGTCGCCAGGATCATCAGATCCACCTCGGCCGGCTCGACCTCGGCGGCGGCCAACGCCGCCGCCGCGGCCTTGTACGCCATCCCGGAGTTGCTGTCGAGGTGCTCGCCGGTCCGAGGATCGATCATCCAGAAGCGCTGCTCGATGGTCAGCCCGTTCAGCACGTCGTCCGGCAGCGGACCAACGAGCTTTTCAATGGTGGCGTTGTCGATCGGGTCACCGGGCTGGTATCCGCCGGTGCCGATGATCTGGGCGGTGCGCATGGGAGTCCTTTCAGACGGTGCGAGGCAGAAGGCTGGCTTCGAGCAGAGCGGCAATGCGGCGCGCGTCGGAGGCGGAATGGCAGTCCAGGTCGGGGTACGTGCGCCGGCAGATGCCCGTCAGCACCCGGCCGGGCCCGACCTCGGCGAACGTCGTGACGCCGGAGTCGACGAGAGTGGCAAGGCTGTCCGTCCAGCGGACCGGCCCGGCCAACTGCCGGCACAGCGACTCACGCGCCTCGGCGCCGGTGGTGACGAAGCCGCCGGTGGCGTTGGCCACCACCGGAATACGGGGATCGCGGAAGTCGACGGTGGCCAGCTCGGTGGCGAACTTCTCCTCCACCGGTGCCATCAGTGAGCAGTGGAACGGCGCGCCGACCCCGATCTTCTTGATCTTTCCGTCGGGGGGCAGCTCGGCCGTGGCCCGGCGCAGAAATTCCGCGACCGCCTCGGTCCTTCCAGAGACGACGGTCTGCGTCGGCTCGTTGTAGTTGGCCACCTCGACCACCACGCCGGAGGCTGCGGAGGCTTCCGCGCACAACCGCTCGACCACCGACGCGGTCAATCCCAGCGCGACCGCCATCGTGCCTGGGGTGGTCTCGTTGACCGCGGCCATGAGCTCGCCCCGGCGGCGGACCAGTCGCAGCGCGTCGGTCCACTCCAGTACACCAGCCGCGACCAACGCGGTGTACTCCCCCAGGCTGTGTCCGGCGACGGCCACCGGTTCGGGCATTCGCTCGGCGAGCACACGATATGCCGCGTAACTCGCCACGAATATCGCGGGCTGCGTGATCTCGGTACGACGCAGCCGATCCTCGGGCCCGGTCCAGGCTATTTCCGACAGCGGGAAGCCCAGCAGCTCATCTGCGGTTTTGAAGATTTCCGCGACGAGATCGGGACGTTGTAGGTAGAGGTCTCTTCCCATACCGACACGCTGGGAACCTTGACCTGGAAACAAGAAACACCAACGGCGTTGCACATCATCGTTCATCAACCCGACCTAACGCGCGCAGACGAGTATTTCACATAAGGGAACAGCGGTCATCCGACTTATCGCGGGGCGCCAGTAGAACATCGTTACACAACGACTGTCAATGCGGCGGTCGACCGCGGACGAAGTACGAATTGTTCACCTTTCAGTTCGACCGCGTACGCTCCTCTATTCGCCCCGCGAGGCGCAGCCACACCGCGCCCCGCTGCCGCGCCAGTCGTGCGACGGTCTCGAGATGGTAGGGCGGCAGGCAAGCGACAGCCCGCTCACAGCCCTGCTCGTCGAAGGTCATCGTCGCGAGCCAGCGCAGCACCCACCGACCTCCGGCCGTCCGACGCACCGCCGGGTCGCTACGCAACCGCCGCATCATCAACTCTGCGGCCATCGCATCCGCCTCACCGAACTCGGGCTCTGCAACCACAGTGCCGGACAACGTCGCTCGCTGTCGGGCGGGCAGCGGATCCTTACCGCACCGCACCCGAGTGCGCACATCCTTAGCGGTAGTTAAGGAGATCCCGGCCTCGTCGGCGATCTGCCGCAGAGGCGCGTGCGGCCGCGACCGGATCAGTTCGGCCGCTCGCAGCCGACCCTCCACCAACGGGCGGCGGCTGATCGTTCCGTCACGGGCAACTCGGTCGGTCGGCTGCGGAATCTCCGCGGGCGACCGTCGCCGGATCGCCCCAACCGTCTTGTCGGAGAGGCCAGTCACCGAGGCGATCGATCGGTCGGACCACTCGGGATAGTCGTGGAGGATGCGGGTCGCCGCCGCTTTCCGCTCCGCCAGCGACAGTGGCAGACCATGTGTCACATTGAGCCGAACCGCGAGGACGAACGCCTCGCGATCGCAACCGTCGAACAGCACCGCTGTGATGGTCCGCTGACCGCACAGCAGCGCTGCCCGCACCCGATGAGCGCCGTCGATTACACGCATGGTACGGCGCTGCACCAGAATCGGCGGCAGCTCCGCCCCCGACTCGGCCAGCACACGCGCGTACGCCAGGTCCACACCACCGAATCGCAACGCCTCGACCCCGTGAAGATCCGCGATTGGCAGCTCAGCGATCGCAGCATCGGACCGGTCATACCCGTGAACATCCGTTGCATTCCGCTCAAGCAGCGCGGCACCACCAACCGTATACCGGCCTGACATCAGTTCCCCCCGCAATCCGCCCGGACCTCCCGCACGAGGTTCGGATATGTCGTGTCGGCTGTGCTGCAACAGGACTACAAATGTCTGGATCGCCGACCGCAGGACCTACTGCGCCGTGCCAGTAGTCAGCCGAATGATCCGGCAACCTCCAAATCTGACCGGCCCGCCGCAGCACCTCGGTCGCTGCGACGCCCCCTTATCCAGCCGATCGGGAGAGATGCCGTGGGTCGGCTCCCGCCAGTGCGTCTCGACCCTCGACGTGACCACACGCACGCTGACCCAGTAGGTGTCTGACCAGCGAGTCGATCCGTCAGGTGGAATTCATCGCTGTCCAATCCGTCCTCGACGTATGTGCTGTCTCGGACGTCTGGGTGGCCCGCCTGCCCCTATCCATCGCCGTGCACTTCGGAATTGGGCTCGGGGGTGACCGCCGAGTGCCCGGATACGCAGGCACAGGCGGGCGTTTCCACCAAAACGGCGTGGGCGAGGGCGAGACCGGCAGTGTGTGAAATGGAAATCTCTACCTGACCCGCGCCCCGCCTTCGCCAGACCGCCTCCACCTCGCCGTACAGGTGAACCCGCGGCTTACCCCACGGCTCGTTGACGATCTCGACGTCCGTCCACCGCATCCGTGGACCTAGGCCGGTGCCGAGCGACTTCAGAACCGCCTCCTTGGCGGCGAACCGGCCGGCAAGCCGCACGAACCGGTCTCGCCGGCCGGAGCAGGCGGCCAGTTCCCGTTCTGTGAACAGCTCACTACTGGCGGCCGGCTGCTGCTTCAGCAATGTCTGTACGCGGTCCACCTCGACGAGATCGACACCGACCCGTACTCCCATGAAATCAGCCGACGAGCTCGGTGTTCCGGTCGAGCACCAGATCCACGAGATTGTCCGCAGTGAACAACCCCATGACCTCCTCCGCCGGCAGCTTCCCTCGTAGGTCCTCCACCGCGATCTGTGGCATGACCTTCTTCAGGTGGGCAAGCCCGACCTCGGAGACGACCCCCTCTGGCGTACCGAACTCCTCCTCAGGAATGCCACCCTGGATGCGTTCGGCCAAGTCGCCGGCGGTGACCTTGATGCCGAGGCTGCGCTCCAGCCGGAAGAGGATGTCCAGAAGATCGATGGACTCCGCGCCGAGATCACCGAACAGTGTCGCCTCCGGCGTCACCTCCTCGGGCTCGACGCCAAGCGCGTCCACCATTGCCGCTTTGACGGCGCCCACAACAACATCGTGCGTGACAGCCACAATGGGTCCCTTCTCGTTGTCACCGAGCGGCCCTCGAAAGACCTCTCGTCTTTAAAGACCCGACGTGGCCCCGAGTTCGTACACCTCCGGGCAAAAAATTTTTGTCCGGCTCTTGGAACTGCTCGACCCGCCCCACACCGCCACACATCAAAGCGCTGCGGGTTATCCTCGCCAATAACAGACCTAAGCCGGACAAGAGCAGCCGATCACTAACCAGGCCGACAACACGTACAGCCACTTGCCGCAACCGGTCGCCGCTCAAGGGTGCAACTCCGAACAAAGGGAGACACTGACATGGGAAACGCGGCGCGCGTGAGGTCGGCGTCAGCGACACCCCCAGGTCATCAAACGCCGTGGGCTTGCAGTGGCGTCACCGCGGTGAAGATCGGCTTGACATCGCGCTCGCTAATGTCAACCAGAACATTACGGATCGAGTGGAGCCGTGAATAAATTCCACGTTGCTCCATGCCTTGGCGTCATTGGCGCGATCTGCGGATCCTGAGGATTATTCGCGACCGCTTGTGATGCGCTTCGAGGTGTTGTTGCCGCATCCGAAGAGCGGCAGCGACGGTTGGCGTTAGCGACCGCCGCCAGGTTGTCTGGCCCCGCCGACACCACCACACGGGTGGTCACCGTGCGGGGTCGGCCGGCCAGCCGTGGCCGCCCCCACCACGGCGGGGGGTCGCTCGACCGCACCTGCGGCGAGGATCCACAACACCACCGGCAAACCGCCGGCGAACGTCAGTGGACAC
Source organism: Micromonospora sp. NPDC003944 (assembly GCF_053605225.1). Taxonomy (NCBI): domain Bacteria; kingdom Bacillati; phylum Actinomycetota; class Actinomycetes; order Micromonosporales; family Micromonosporaceae; genus Micromonospora; species Micromonospora sp. NPDC003944. The sequence continues at coordinate 2,370 of NZ_JBSGIV010000014.1, read as the reverse complement.
CGGCACTAGAAGCGGCGTCACCATCGCATGCGTTGGTGACGGTCCTGAGGAGGCCAACATTGCTCGGGTAGGTCGCCGAGAGGAGTTCGCGTATGAGGGGTTCACGGTCATAGTCATCGGCCAGGCGTAAGCCGAGGATCACGTTGGCCATCATGCCGGCGGCGAGGGTCTGACTGGCTTGTTCGGGTGTGAGCTTGCCGCGGTCGACGAGCACTCGGTAGACGCGAAGGAAGCCGGCCCTGGCGAGTGGCCCGATCTCCGGATCGCTGCCGGCGGTGAAGGCGTGCGCGAGGCAGAGTTGCAAGCCCTGCTCCTTGAACAGGCGAAGGTAGGCGATACCGATACGCGGCGCGAGGTCGTCGGGTGCGCCGTCGTCGATCGTCTGCTCGAACACCTCGACCACCCTGTCGAGCGCGTGCTCGATCGCGGCTCGTATGAGCGCGTCCTTGCTGCCGAACAGGGACACCACGTAGGGCTGGCTCACGGCGGCCTCGCGGGCGATGTCTGCCGTGGTGGTTGCGGCAAAGCCCTTACTGCCGAAGATCCGGATCGCCGCAGCGAGCACGGAAGCACGCCGCTGGGACGAAGAGACTCGTTTCTGGACCATGGTTGACATGTTATCAATCAATCAATAATCTTCGCGGCGTGCGCTGCCGATCAGCCACCTCCGCGGGAGCACCGGCCATCACGGCGACCGACTCCTGTCGTGCCTTCCCATGTGCGGTCTCACGTCGCGCATGCTGCGGCACGGCTCGCCGATGTGGCTTGGCGCCCCGGAGGCCGCCACGACGAGAGAGGAGCGGGTATGGATGTGCTGATGTTCGCCACCGTCGCCGTGCTGGGGTTCACGGCGTGCGCCGAGTTCGGTTCATATGCTTTTGTGCATCCGGTGGTCAAGCGTCTGGCGCCGCGTGACCACATCATGGTCGAACAGGGCCTGCTGCGTACCTTCGGCATTGTGATGCCGGTGGCGATGACGGCTTCGCTCGTGCTGGCTATCAGCTACGCGGCCCGCCCTGATGGGGCGGGGTTGCCCGAGGTGTTGCGCTGGGCAGCGGCCGCAGCCTGGGCCACGGGCATCGTCACGACCGTGGTCGTGAACGTGCCGATCAACCTGTCGACGCTGCGCTGGGACAAGGACTCCCCTCCCGAACGCTGGCAGGAGCGCCGAAACCGCTGGGAGTGGTTTCAGGGATACCGTTCGTGGGCCTACCTCGCGGCCTTCCTGCTCGTCGTTCTCTCGATCGCCACGGTCGACTGAGCCTGGGTGGGAAGAGTAGTGATACTCCCCCGCGCTCCGCGGCTCCGTCGTTCTTGAACTGTCCCGTTTAGGTGATGAGACCGCGTGCAGGGCCATTGCCGACCTTGAAGGCGTCCTGCCGGTAGGGCTTCAGCCGTGGCCCGCGCCGCAGCGTGGCCATCCAGTGGTGGGAGACCCGCACACCCTCAATCCGTCCGACGTAGATGGTCATTGCCGCGCCGCCCAATGTGACAACCCCGGTCCCGCTGAGCGGAGTCGTACTCATCAACTTGCGGATCCGCGCGGGCAGCTGCTCGCGAGGAGGGGCGTGCGAGGCATCGGTCAGGGCTGCCAGTCAACGCGGCCACGTCCTTCGACAACTACGCCCTAAGCGGTGACGGCCTGGACGCAATGGTCGGTGGATACGTCACCGATGTGCTCGCGGGACACCCGAACATCCGCCGCACTCGCGGCGCCCCCAACAACCTCGCGGACATTTTCGCCGTTCACGGCAGATTCTTCATCCGAATATTCCGAAAGTACCGCGTCCCTATCTCTCTGTCCACGCACTACAACTTTGTGTTATCGTGTCCATAACGGACGTAAGCCGGACAAGAGCAGGCGATCACGAGCCAGGCCGACAACACACACATCACTCGAAGTCCCATGCACATCATCAGGAACCATGGACAGCTAGGCAATTGCTGGATCGTGGAATGCGGGCGGCCCGGCTAGGTGTATCGCCGGGTTTGACCGGTATGAGAGATCCGCCGGCCGCCATACGGCGGGTCTGGACAAGCGGATGCTTGCGGGGGCAAAGAAAATTAACAAAACTGGTACGATCGGTTCAAGGCGCGGGGGCCACGTCAGGCACGGGGCATGAATTTGTCATCGAGCCCGATCGGAATGCTTACACGGCCTTAGGAGGTAGGGCATGGTTCGGCGAGTGACGCCCGATGACCCACGTCCGGCAGCGGATGAGCAGCTCCTCGCAGACCTCCGACTCGCCCTCGGAGGCGGTGTGCGCGCGGCGGAGATCGACCTCGCCATCAAGGTCCAGCAGGTCGCGCCGCCTTGGCGTGGGGGGGCGGCGGAGCCCGGGTGTGTTCTCCAGTAGCCGCCGAGCTAAT
>NZ_JBSGIV010000013.1:0-127558 GCF_053605225.1 Micromonospora sp. NPDC003944 | reverse complement strand
CACCGGCCTGGTGCTGCACTCGGGGCGTGGCTCCGCACTCGGTCGGGTGCTGCCGGACAAGTCGGTGCGTCTGGTCCGGGGCGACCGGGAGGCGTTCGGGCTGCACGGCCGCTCGGCTGAGCAGCGGATCGCTCTCGACCTGCTGCTGGACGAGTCGATCGGGATCGTCTCGCTTGGTGGTCGGGCCGGCACCGGCAAGTCGGCGCTGGCGCTCTGCGCCGGGCTGGAGGCGGTGATGGAGCGCCGCCGGCACAAGAAGGTGATCGTCTTCCGCCCGCTGTACGCCGTCGGCGGCCAGGAGTTGGGCTACCTGCCGGGCTCGGAGTCGGAGAAGATGTCGCCGTGGGCCCAGGCGGTCTTCGACACGCTCGGGGCGGTGGTGCACGAGAACGTGCTGGAGGAGGTCACCTCGCGGGGCATCCTGGAGGTGCTGCCGCTGACCCACATCCGGGGGCGGAGTCTGCACGACGCCTACGTGATCGTGGACGAGGCCCAGTCGCTTGAGCGCGGCGTGCTGTTGACCGTACTGTCCCGCATCGGGCAGGGCTCCCGGGTGGTGCTCACCCACGACGTGGCCCAGCGGGACAATCTGCGGGTCGGCCGGCACGACGGGGTGACAGCCGTCATCGAAGCGCTGAAGGGCCATCCACTCTTCGCGCACGTCACCCTCAGCCGTTCGGAGCGGTCGCCGATCGCCGCAATGGTCACGGACCTCCTGGAGGACATTCCGATCTGAGCGGATGATTTGGGGGGCTTTGTCCCGATTCTGAATGTGGCCCAAATCACAATCGGGTCGGTCGGTTTCCCAACAGACTCACTGTGCGCAATCGTGTCCCACGAGCGCCCGCGCACCACTGGAATCGTCGGTAATCGTTCGTTCCGAGACGAACGACATCGGCGGCAGTCGGTGCGTCGGTGCGACCGGCAACCGGTCGGGGCGCTCGTGGCACGACTGGCGGCCCGATGGTGGCCGCGCCGCGCCACGTCCTTGCTCCCGACGAAGGGACCACTTCGTGAGTCGGCTGTGGAGCCGGTTGGGTGCCCGTACGGCTGCTGTAGCGCTGCTCTCCGTGGGCGTTGCCGGTGGCTTCTACCTGGGCGAAGACCGGGAAACCCAGCAACAGGGCCTGACCGACAAGGTCAGCGTCGAGGTCGACCGCGCCGATTTCGCGTACCTACGCGAGCGGCAGGCCGCCCACCAGGTGCAGACGTCCAAGCAGCGGGCCGCCGAGTACCAGGCCAAGCTGCGGGCGGCCCAGGCCGCCAAGGAGGCCGCCGAGCGAGCCCGCAAGGCCGAGGCCGCAGCGGCGTCCCGTAAGCGCGAGCGCGACGCGGCCAACGCGGCCGCCAAGCCGTACACCGGGAAGATCCCGGCGTCCTGCGCGGAGTACAGCGGCAACCGCAAGATCGGCTGCGCCCTGATGATCGACAAGGGCTTCGCCATCGCCGAGTTCCCCTGCCTGGAGAAGCTCTGGACGAAGGAGAGCGGCTGGAACCACAAGGCCAGCAACTCGTCCTCCGGCGCGTACGGCATCCCGCAGTCCCTGCCGGGCGACAAGATGGGCTCGGTCGCGTCCGACTGGCGCACGAACCCGGCCACCCAGATCATTTGGGGCCTGGGCTACATCAAGGGCAGATACAAGTCACCGTGTGGCGCCTGGACCTACTTCCAGAACAACGGCCACTACTGACGGCGTCCGAAGGCGGGGCGGGTGAGCACCACCCGCCCCGCCTTCGCGCGTACCCCGGACGGGACGTGAGTGGCGGTCGGCCGCTTTTGCTGATAGCAGTTGTGGAGTGACCCTGCACCCGTCAAGCGGCGACCCGTTCCGGTTCGGCACCGAGGCGTTCTACGCCTCGCTCGGCCGGGCCTTCGTCGCCATGTGCGCGGTGGTCCCGTTCCTCTTCCTCATCGAGGCCGTCGACCAGGGGCTCGCGTTCGGCCTGGACGCCACCGCCGGCATCATCCCGCAACGCATCGACGGGTTGGACGGGGTCTTCTTCTCCCCGTTCCTGCACCACGGCTTCGACCACCTCTACAGCAACAGCATCCCGCTGATCCTGCTGGGCACCTTCGTCCTCGCCGCCGGCGCCCGCCGGTTCCTCTGGTCGACCCTGGTCATCATCCTGGTCAGCGGGCTCGGCGTGTGGTTCACCGGCTCACCCAACTCGGTGGTGGTCGGCGCCAGCGGCGTCATCTTCGGTTACCTGGGCATCCTGCTGACCCGGGGCATCGTCGAGCGCAGCTGGTGGAACTTCGCGGTCTTCCTCCTGGTCGGTCTGCTCTACGGCTGGCAGCTTGTCGGTATCCTCCCCACCGACGAGCGGATCTCCTGGCAGGGTCACCTGTTCGGCCTGCTCGGCGGGGTGGTGGCGGCGATCCTGTTCCGGCGGCGGCGACCGGCGGTGGACGGGCCGGACTACTCCGGTTCGACGCTCAGCCTGCCCTGACCCGATTCTCCGGCGCGCCTCTGGGACATGCTTGCCGGACCGTCGCCGCCCGCCTACGGTCGAGATCAGCACGCGTTGATCCGTAAGCGGAAAGCGACGGTACGCCATGCGCGAGGTCGATGTCGCCGTGATCGGGGCCGGTCCGGCTGGCCTCTTCGCCGCGTACTACGCCGGGTTCCGGGGGCTGTCGGTGGCGGTGATCGACGCGCTGCCCGAGCCGGGCGGCCAGGTCACCGCCATGTACCCGGAGAAGCTGATCCTCGACGTCGCCGGGTTTCCCGCCGTCAAGGGCCGTGACCTGGTGGCCAATCTGGTGGCGCAGGCAGCTCCGTTCAATCCGCAGTACCTGCTCGGCACCCGGGCAGAGAAGCTCGCCTACGCCGACGGCCGCCCGGTTGTCGGCCTGGCCGGTGGCGAGCAGTTGGGGTGCGGCGCGATCGTGGTCACCGGCGGGCTCGGCAGCTTCAGCCCTCGGCCGTTGCCGTGCGCCGACGGGGCCCCCGGCTCCGGGATCGTCTACTTCGTCACCGAGCCCACCGAGCTCGCCGGTCGGGACGTGCTGATCGTCGGAGGCGGCGACTCGGCCTTCGACTGGGCGCTGGCACTGCAACCGCTGGCCCGGTCGGTGACCCTGGTGCACCGACGGGAGAAGTTCCGGGCCCACGCCTCGACGGTCGCCCGGGTGCTCTCGCTGCCGGTGCGGGTGGTGGTCAACGCGGAGGTCACCAGGCTGCTCGGGGAGGGCGCGGTGACCGGCGCCGAGGTGACCGTGCGCGGGGGCGCGACCGAGACGTTGCCGGTCGACACCGTGGTGGCCGCCCTCGGCTTCACCGCCGACCTGGGCCCGCTCGCCGAGTGGGGGCTCGAACTGGACCGCCGGCACATCCTGGTGGACAGCGCGATGGCGACGAACCTGCCGCGGGTCTTCGCGGCGGGTGACATCACCGAGTATCCGGGCAAGGTCCGACTGATCGCGACAGGCTTCGGCGAGGCGGCGACGGCGGTCAACAACGCGGCGGTAGCCATCGACCCCAGCGCACACCTCTTCCCCGGCCACTCCTCCGACGCCGGCTGACCCCGCTCTCGCCCCCGGTCCCGGCCCCCGCCCCGCCCCGCCCCCGGCCGGCGTCGATCTTGCACTTTGTGTTGCCGAATCGCGCCTTTAGGCCCGTTATGCCGCAGCACTAACTGCAAGATCGACGGAGGGCTGGGGTCGCGGCGCGGGCGGGCCGGGGCGCGGGCGGGGCTTGGGGCGGGTGGGGGGTCAGGGGCGGGCGGGGGGTGCCAGGGCGGCGATCAGCACGGCAACCATGGTCAACGCCGCACCGAGCAGGGTGTTCACCCCGGGGTGCGAGGCCGCCGTGGGCAGGAGCAGATCCAGCAGGACGGCGCCGACGATCTGTCCGGCGATGGTGGCCAGGCCGAGCAGCAGCACACCGGTGAAGCGCACGATCGCGGCGGCGATCGCGATGAACACGATGCCGATCGGGCCACCGAGGTAGAGCCACGGCTCGGTCGGCAGGTGACCGCTGGGCCAGCCGCGTACGGCGATGTCGATCGCGAACGCGACGAGGAGGGTGAGCGTGCCGACGCCGAAGTTGACGAGGGTGGCGGTCAACGCGCTGTCGGCGGCTGCCCGCACCCGGCCGTTGACGGCCTGCTGCCAGGCGATGCCCACCCCGGCGAGCAGCGGGAGCAGGGCCAGCGCCAGCGCGCCCGGGTCGCCGAAGCGGTCGCCGACCGCCAGCCCCACCGCCAGCACGGTGAGCACCGCGCCGGCCAGCCGCTGCCGGGTGACCGGCTGTCGGCCGGTCGGCCCGATCCCGGCCCGGTCCACGGCGAGGCTGCTCCCGGTCTGGCCGGCGACCACCGCCACGGTGAACACCGCCACGCCGAGCGTGCCGATGGTGAGCCCCTGGGTGGCCACCAGGAAGGCCCCGCACATCCCGCCGAGGCACTGCCACGGCCTCAGCGTGCCCGCCGCCAGGGCGCGTCGCGTCGCGGCCAGGCCCCGCCGACCGTTGGGGGTCGCGGGCACCAGCACCAGCAGCACCAGCAGGCCGACGCCGAACGAGATCACCGCGGCGGCGAAGCCGTCGTCGAGGCGTACCCCCAACTCGCCGTTGATCCGTGACTGCACCGCCACCGCGACCCCGGAGGCCGACGCCAGCGCGACGCCGGTGATTCGGCGGGCGGCCGACAGGATCTGCGGGGTCTCCGTGTCGGTGGGTGTCACTCCTGTTCGGCCAGCGGACGACCGTCGAAGTCGACAGCGGAGTAGAGCGCCAGCTTCTCCAGCCGGTGGTACGAGTCGATCACCCGGATGGTGCCGCTCTTCGAGCGCATCACGATCGACTGGGTGTACGCGCCGCCCGCCCGGTACCGCACCCCGCGCAGCAGGTCGCCGGAGGTGACCCCGGTCGCCACGAAGAAGCAGTTGTCGCCGGTGACGAGGTCGTCGGTGCTCAGCACCCGGTCCAGGTCGTGCCCGGCGGCGATCGCCTTCTCCCGCTCCTGGTCGTCCTGCGGCCAGAGCTTGGCCTGCATGGCGCCGCCCATGCACTTCAGCGCGCACGCGGAGATGATGCCCTCCGGGGTGCCGCCGATGCCCATCAGCACGTCGACGTCCGACTCGCCTCGGGCAGCCGCGATGGAGCCGGCGATGTCACCGTCGGAGATGAACCGGATCCCCGCCCCGGTCCGGCGGATCTGCGTCACCAGATCGTCGTGGCGGCTGCGGTCCAGCACGCAGACCGTCACCTCGGAGACGTCGGTGCCCTTGACCTTGGCGATCCGGCGCAGGTTCTCCGCGACGCCGGCGTTGATGTCGATCACGTCGGCGTACGCCGGCCCGACGGCGAGCTTCTCCATGTAGAACACCGCGCTGGGATCGAACATCGCACCCCGTTCGGAGACGGCAAGCACCGCCACGGCGTTCGGCATGCCCTTGCTCATCAGGGTGGTGCCGTCCACCGGGTCGACCGCGACGTCCACCTCCGGGCCGGTGCCGTCACCGACGTGCTCGCCGTTGAAGAGCATCGGGGCGTTGTCCTTCTCGCCCTCGCCGATCACCACCACACCGCGCATCTGGATCGAGTTGATCAGCTTGCGCATCGCGTCGACCGCGGCCCCGTCGCCGCCCTCCTTGTCGCCCCGCCCGACCCACCGGCCGGCGGCCATCGCCGCGGCCTCGGTGACCCGGACCAGATCGAGGGCAAGGTTTCGGTCGAGATCCTGCGGGATCCGCGTCCTGGTGTTCGTCATGACGGCTACTCCTCCTCGCGACGGTGCGGGGACGACCGGTGGCAGGGAGGCCCCACTGCCGGCTTTGTCGCTGATCCTCACACGATGGCCGACCGGGCGTCGGCGCGGGGCGGTGATGGCCCGGATACCGCCGGTCGGGCGGCTGCGAAGATGGAGGGGTGGAACCCGCACAGCCAGCCGATCGCGTACCCGACGACCGCACGCCGCCCGACGGTCAGCCGCCGGCCGACGTCCCCGCCGGCCGTGGTGGTGAGCCCGCCGCGACCGATCCGACCCCACCGCCGCCGGCCGGGTCCGGCAAGTCCGAGCGGTCGCCGAAGGACATGGCGATCTCGCTGCTGGTGCTGCTCGTCCCGATCGCGCTCCTGCTGGCGTTCTACCGGGGATTCCTCGGCGGCGACCAGGCCACCACCGTCGACCCGGCGCCCGCCATCGAGCAGGCCCGCTCGGCGAACGTCTTTCCGGTGAGCCAGCCACAGGGGCTCAGCTCCGACTGGACGACTGTCAGCGCCCGCTACCAGACCGTCGAGGGCGGCGCGAACCTGCGACTCGGCTACCTCACACCGGAGGGGCGGGGCGTCCAACTGCTGCAGAGCAGCGTCCCGGCGGACCGGCTGCTCCCCGCCGAGCTGACAAGTCAGGGTCAGCCGCAGGGCCCCACCGAGCTGGCCGGGCGCACCTGGCAGCTCTACACGGCCCGGGGCAACCAGCAGGCGCTGGTCCTGCTGGAGCCGACCCGCACGGTGATCGTCGTCGGCGACGCCCGGGACAACGAACTCCGCGAACTGGCCGGTTCGCTGCGCTGACGGACCGGGAGTCGGGGCCCGTCGGCGTCGAATCTGGGCAACTGGCCCGAAGGGTGATTGTCCGCCGCGTCGACAGGGAACAGAGAAGGGGTGATCCTGGCGCGCTGCTCGGCCCGGATCGCGCGACGCAGCCGACGGTGCTGCTGCGTCGCCGGAGTTTCCGGCGCCGTCCAGGTCGTCGGGTGACCCCCTTGGGAGACACGAATGACTGTTCGACGACTCGGCGCCGGCCTGGTAGCCGCCGCCCTGATCACGCCCGCACTGGCCGCCTGCGCCAGCGGAACCGGCACCGGCACCGCCGGGTCGACGCCGTCCCCGACGGTGACCGCGTCCGGCGCGGCGAGCCCGTCCGGTGCCCCGGTGGCGGGCGACGCCAAGCAGGCCCTGCTCGACTCCACCAAGGAGATCAGCAACGGGAACTTCCGGTTCACCCTTGCCGGTGCCGGCTCGACGGCGGAGGGGCTGGTGCACCAGCCGAGCCAGAGCGCGGCCATGAAGATCTCGATCGGTGGCCCGTCGTCCGACCTGGCGATGAAGCTCGACGTGATCCACTTCAAGCCGGACAGCTGGGTCAAGCTGGAGCTGAGCGGCCCCACCGCCAACAGCCTGCCCGCCATCAAGCAGCTCAACCTCGGCAAGTACCAGCACCTCGACCAGACCCGGATCAAGGGCAACCGCAACCTCGGCTTCGACTTCGAGAAGGTCGACCCGGCCGGCAGCGCGGTGCTCACCCAGGGCATCACCGAGGTCCGCAGCACCGGCACCGGCGCGTACGCCGGCACCATCGACGTCACCAAGGCCGCCGAGGCGGGCTCGCTGAACGCCGCCACGATCGCCGCGCTCGGCACCCAGGCGAAGACCGTGCCGTTCACCGCGACGGTGGACCCGCAGGGCCGGCTCAGCGAGCTGGTGCTGCAACTGCCGGCCGCCGGGCAGACCGCCGCGCAGGAGATCAAGATGACGTACTCCGACTACGGTGCCGCCACCGCCGCGCAGAAGCCGCCGGCGGACCAGGTCGTCGAGGCGCCGGCCGAGCTGTACAGCCTGTTCAACTGAGGTACGCGGGTGGGGCGGCCCGGGCCGCCCCACCCGATCGCGTTCGTCGTGGCGACGCTCAGGAAGCCGGCTCCTGCCGGGCGGCGTCGATCCGCGCCCGCGCACCATCCAGCCAGCGTTGACAGATCACCGCCAGCGCCTCGCCGCGCTCCCAGAGAGCCAGCGACTCCTCCAGGGACGTGCCGCCGGCCTCCAGCCGCTCCACCACCGAGGCCAGCTCGGCGCGGGCCTGCTCGTAACTGAGCCGCTCGTCCGGCCCGGCCTTCGTGTCGTCAGTCATCGCGTTCATCTCAGCACACCACTCCCCACGGCGCCGCGTCGCCACTCAGCCGTCGACAGTTGCGGCCAGCTCGCCGTCGGCAAGTCGTACCCGCAACGGGTCGCCCTTGCCGACCTCCACCGCCGCGCGGACCACGTGACCGTCCGCGCGCTGCACGATCGCGTACCCCCGGTCGAGGGTGGCGGCGGGGGAGAGCGCGCGCAGCCGCGCGAGAGTGTGTCGCAGGTCGTCCCCGGCGGCGGTGAGCCGATGCTCCAGGCAGCGGCCGGCCCGCTGCCGCAACGCGGTCAGCTCGGTCGCCCGGTGCTCCACCATCACCTGGGGCCGGGACAACACCGGGCGGGACCGTAGCCCGTCGAGCCGGTGCGTCTCCCGGTCGACGAGATTGCGCACCGCCCGTTCGAGGCGGTGCCGGGCCTGACCGATGAGGCGTACCTCCTCGGTGAGGTCGGGGACGACCCTCTTGGCCGCGTCGGTAGGCGTGGAGGCGCGGACGTCGGCGACGTAGTCGATCAGAGGCGCGTCCGTCTCGTGGCCGATCGCGCTGACCACCGGCGTACGACAGCCGAACACCGCTCGACAGAGCGCCTCGTCGGAGAAGGGCAGCAGGTCCTCGATGCCGCCACCACCCCGGGCGATGATGATCACGTCGATGCTCGGGTCCGCGTCAAGCACCTTGAGCGCGTCGACGATCTGCGGTACCGCGGACGGGCCCTGCACGGCAACGTTCACCGTTCGGAACTCCACCGCCGGCCAACGTCGTCGAGCATTCGTCAGCACGTCCCGCTCCGCCGCCGACGCGCGACCGGTGATGAGCCCGACCCGGCCGGGCAGGAACGGCAGTCGACGCTTGCGGGCGCGGTCGAAGAGCCCTTCGGCGGCGAGCAGCTTCTTGAGTTTCTCCAGTCGGGCCAGTAGCTCCCCGAGCCCCACCTGGCGAATCTCGTCGGCCCGTAGGCTCAGCGTGCCCCGGGCGGCGTAGAACTCCGGCTTGGCGTGCAGCACCACGCGGGCGCCTTCGCGCAGCTCCGGCGCACCGGCGTCCAGGACGTCCCGGTTGGTGGTGACGGTCAGGCTCAGGTCGGCCGACGGATCACGCAGGGTCAGGAAGACAGTGCTCGCCCCGGGGCGGCGGCTGATCTGGGCCACCTGCCCGTCCACCCACACCCAGCCGAGCTTGGCGATCCAGGCCCCCACCTTCTGGCTGACCACCCGCACCGGCCAGGGCTCCTCGGCGCTGCTGGCCCCGGCCCCGCCCCCGCTGCTTCCCACCCGCCCACCCTCAGTCACCCGCCCACCCTACGGACCCTCCCGGTGATCAAGAGGTTTGCGTCAGTGCTGGGCGCGTTTTTGACGCAAACCTCTTGATCACCGGGGCGGTGCGGAGGTGGCGCCGGGTGCGGGAGGGGTGGGTTGCGGTGGGGTGGCGGGTGGTGGGGCGGCACGTACGATGGGGTGGTGACTGAGGCTCAGGCGACTCACCGGACCGGCAAGCGCGTGCTCCTGGCCAAGCCCCGCGGCTACTGCGCGGGTGTCGACCGCGCGGTGCAGACCGTGGAGCAGGCGCTGAAGCTCTACGGCGCACCGATCTACGTGCGCAAGCAGATCGTGCACAACAAGCACGTGGTGCAGACCCTCGAGGCCCAGGGCGCGATCTTCGTGGAGGAGAACGAGGAGGTGCCGGAGGGCGCCACGGTCATCTTCTCCGCGCACGGCGTGGCACCGGAGGTCTACGAGCAGGCAGAGGCGCGCTCGCTGAAGGCGATCGACGCGACCTGCCCGCTGGTCACCAAGGTGCACCACGAGGCGCGGCGCTTCGCGGCCGAGGACTACGACATCCTGCTCATCGGCCACGAGGGGCACGAAGAGGTCATCGGCACCGCCGGTGAGGCCCCGGCGCACATCCAACTCGTGGACGGCCCGGACGGCGCCGACAAGATCACCGTACGTGACCCGGAGAAGGTGGTCTGGCTCTCGCAGACCACGCTCTCGGTCGACGAGACGCTGGAGACGGTGGCCCGGCTCAAGCAGCGGCTGCCGCTGTTGCAGTCGCCACCCAGTGACGACATCTGCTACGCCACCTCCAACCGCCAGCACGTGGTCAAGGAGATCGCCGCCGACTGTGACGTGGTGATCGTGGTCGGCTCGACGAACTCCTCCAACTCGGTCCGCCTGGTCGAGGTGGCCCTGGACGCCGGCGCGCGCGCCGGCCATCTGGTCGACTTCGCGCACGAGATCGACGACGCCTGGCTGGAGGGGGCCACGACGGTCGGCCTGACCTCGGGCGCGAGCGTCCCGGACGACCTGGTCCAGGAGGTGCTGGTCCACCTCGCCGCGCGCGGCTTCGCCGACGTCGAGGAGATCACCACCGCCAACGAGCGGCTCACGTTCTCGCTTCCGCAGGAGCTGAGGCGGGACATGAAGGCAGCTGCGGCGCGCGGCTGAGCAGGGGAACGAACTCGGGTCGGCGTACGTCAGATCTGGCATGAGGACTCTTCGGCTCGCCGTCCCCGCGCTGGCCGTCTGCGTGGCGCTGAGCGCCTGCGGCGGCCAGGGTGGCGGGGACGGCACACCCACCCCGACCCCGACGGGAGCGCAGCCGGTGACCAGTTCGCCCACGCCCGACCCGACCCCCGCGCCAGCGACCGTCACCCCCACCGTTTCACCTCGTGTGAAGACGCCGAAGCCGGGCGGCCCGAGCACCCCGCCGGGCGTCGGGGCCACCACCCTCAGCGGCACGCTCCAGGGCGGCGTGGAGCCCGGCTGCGTACTGCTCGACGGCTACCTGCTGATCGGCGGTCCCCGTGACGTGCTGACGGCCGGCGCGCGGGTCGAGGTCACCGGTCGGGTGGAGCCCGGCATGATGACCACCTGCCAGCAGGGCACCCCGTTCGTCGTCTCGGCCGCCCACCGGTCCTGACGCCGTCGGGGCCCGGCCAGTTGGACGCGGCCCGCGCCCTCTGACACGCAACTGACGCACAGGAGCCCGCCCCCGGATCCGGGGACGGGCTCCTGCTGGTGTTACGCAGTAATCAGTTCACCGCACCGATGGACACGTTGCCGCGACCCACGACCGCACCCTCGGTGGTGACGATCGCCAGCTCACCGGAGAGTTGACGCCCGTCGGCCGGGACGGCCACCGCGGTCACCGTGCCGGTGATGGTCGTCGACTCGCCGTGCATCAGCGGCACCGCGCCGGCCGGAGCGGTGATCGTGCCCAGCGACGCGGACGCGAACGCGTCGTAGTAGTCGTAGGCGGTGCTGGTCCCCGGCCCGTCGACCCCGTACGGCTCCACCACGACGCGGTAGGTGCCGGCGGGCGGGTTGGTCAGGGTGACCGCCTCCTCCGAGTCACCGTCGGCGGCCCGGCCGACCTCGGTGGCACCCCGGTAGACGAACAGGTCCAGGTCGGCGCCCGCGTTGGCGGGGTTCCCGATCCGGGCCGTGAACGTCGACGTACCCGCCGGGATCTCGACGGTCCACTCCTGGTTGGGGCCGCCCTCGGTGATGGTCGGACGCTCGGTACGCACACCGGTCAGCGCGCCGCTGCGGCCGCTGACCGAGACCGGGCCGAAGGCGTTGGTGACGGTCCAGCTCACCGGGGTCGGCTCGCCGGCCTCGACACTCGGCAGCTCGACAAGCGCCGGCTCGACGGTCAGGCCCTGCACCCGCGCCTGGAGCTTGAACGGGTTGTTCAGCGCCGGGGAGGTCCGCCGCGACTCCACCTCGATCTCCCAGACCCCGGGAAGCGGGTTCTGGTAGTCACGCTCCTGCGGCTTGCAGACGTTGACATCGGAGAAGTTGGTGTAGCAGACGGTGCTGGTGGTGGCCTCCACCGGCACACCCAGCGGGTTGATCGCGATGAATCGGGTCTGCGAGCCGGTGGCGATCCCGGAGAGGTTCACCTGGAGGGCCTTGGCGCCCTCCGGCACGGTGACGAAGTACGACGTGAAGCCGTTCCGGTCGACCGAACCCTCGTTGGCGTACGAGAAGGTGGGCTTCTTCACGTCGTTCGAGGCGACCACCACCGTGGACACCTCGAAGTCGACCACGTTCGTGGCCGGGTCGTCGATCCGCACGATCGCGCCGTGCGCGCCCTCGGAGGCAGGCTTGGCGGTGACGCTGATGGTGACGGGCTGGTTGAGCGGCAGCGCGACAGTCTTCGGTGCCTTGAAGGTGCCGTCGTTGCCCTGGAACGTGACGTCGTGCTTGATGGTGCCGGCCGGGCCGCTGGTGCGGGTCAGCTTGACCGGGTAGGTCTTGCTCTGGCCGACCTTGTGGCCACCCGCAGCCGCCGCGCAGCGGTTGTAGACGCCGGTGCCCCGGCCCGGGTTCGGCACGAACTTCACACCGTTCCAGATGGTCAGCTGGTCCGCCAGCGGGCTGCAGACCGGCGCGTCGGAGACGTACGACCGGGTCTCGACGCCCTGGCGCAGCAGTTGCCAGGCGCCGGACACGTTGACCATGCCGTAGCCCTGCGCGTACGTCGGCACGTCCGCGATCGGCTTGGCCGAGCTGAACAGCGCCCGCCGCAGCGCCGCCGGGCTGACGCCCCGGTCGGTGGCCTTGGCGGCCGACAGCAGCAGCGCGCCGGCGCCGGCGGTCTGCGGGGACGCCATCGACGTGCCGTTCAGCATCGCGTAGCCCGGGGGCAGCGCGTACCCGGCCTCGGGGACCGGCGCGCCGAGCTGCCAGGTCGGTGCCGTGGAGATGGCCGAGCCGGGGGCGGCGATGTTCGGCTTGAAGCCGCCGTCCTCGCGCGGACCACGGGAGGAGAAGTTGAACAGGGCGTTCTTCTTCTTGACCACCGAGCCGTAGTTGGCCAGCCAGGTGTCCTTGCTGATGTTGGCGGCAACGCTGATCACGTTGCTGGCGACGGACGGGTCGCCGACGGTGTTGAGACCCGGCCCGGAGTTGCCGGCCGAGATGACCAACTGCACGCCGTACGTCTCGATCAGCTCGTTGTAGAGGTTCGTCCTCGCGTTGTTGCCGTCGTTCAGGCCGGGGAGGCCACCGATCGACATGTTGACGATGTCGACGCCACGGTTGGCCACCAGGTCGATCATGCCGGTGGTCAGGGCCGCTGCGGTGCAGCCGCCGCCCCAGGAACAGGCGCGGGCGGAGACCAGCTTGGCACCGGGTGCGGCACCGTCGAAGGCCCCGTTGCCGAGCATGTCGTTGGCGGCGGTGATGCCGGCGACGTGGGTGCCGTGCGTGCTCTCGACGATGCCGATGTTGACGTAGTCGTAGGTGCCCGGCAGCCCGATCGGCGTGGTGTTCACGTTCTTGCGGAACTCGACGACGAAGGGCTGCCGCTCGGCGACAGGCGTCGCCGGGTTGTCCGTACCGAAGTACCCGATGTCGTACTTCTCCCTGTACGGCCGCATGACCGGGTCGTCGGTGAAGTTGAGGTTCTGATTGGCGTCCACCCGGATGTTGTTGGTGGCCGGGTCGAAGAGCACACCCCAGGTGTCGGTCGCGTCGCCGTCGCGGTTGACGTCACCCCGCGCGTCGCTGTTGGTGGTGACCGACTCGCTGAACAGGTTGAACCGGTACGAGCCGGCCGGTGCCGTCCAGGTGCCACCGGCGATGGTGAACGACGGCCCGGCGACCTCGGCCTGCATCCGCCGCCAGGTGCCGTCCTCGAGCGGATCGGTCGCGGTGACCCAGTCGACGATCTTGCGCTCGCCGGTGGTGGTCTGCTGCAACGCCGGGTGGGCCAGGTCCACACCGGAGTCCATGATGCCGATCGTGACGCCCCGGCCGTCCCACGTCGGGTGGGCCGCGGTGAACGCCACCGCGCCGGTCTCGTTCGTCGGCATGTAGGGGTTGTCGGCCGGGGTGGCCGGTCCGGGCGCCTCGGCGGTGGCCTGCCGCGCGCCAGCCGTGCCGGCGGGGGCGCGCTCCGGGGTCGGGTCCGGCAGTTGGATGACCTCGTCCAGGTCGACGGCCGCGACACCGGGCAGCCGCGCCGCCTTCAGGGCCCGGTCGGTCGGAACCTTCGCCAACACGAAGCCGACCCGGTCCTGCCGCTGGCTGACCGTGCCGCCGAGCTTGGTGAGACTGTCGGCGACGTCCCCGGCCGCGCCCTTCTCGGTGGCGACGATCAGGGTGACGGTCGGGGCCTTCTTCGCGCGGGCCTCGCTGAGCAGTTTGGCGTCGTGGGCGCCCAGCGTCTCGGCGGCGGTGGCCGGGGAAGCGTCAGGTGTGGCGGGAACGGCGGCCGCGGTGGCGGCACCACCAATCGTCGTCATGGCGCTCGCCACCAGGACCGACGCGAAGAGCGCGGCCGAGGTGCGCCGGCTCAGGTTTCGGAGTCTGCTCACGTTCTCTTTACCTCCAGAGAACAGGGCCCCTCAGAGAGGGGCGCTCGGGTGAGCAGAATCTTTCGGGGTATCGACGAGCACTGTCACTACTGGTCAGTCCCTTGTGACCACTTCGTGACATGCAGCTATACGCACTGTCACATGATTGGTGAGCGGGTCGAAACCTCGTCGTCGGCCGGTTCGGCCAGCTCGGGCGCCTGCGGCTGCCGGGGCGTCAACTCGACCTGTGCCGGGGTGGCCAACTCGTCGTCCGAGACACCCAGCTCGGCGAGCTTGCGGGCGCTGACAAGCACCCGGGCCTCCAACGAGCCGACCGCCCGGTTGTAGGCGGTCACCGCGCCGGCCAGCGAGGACCCCAGCTTGCCCACGTGGTCGCCCAACGTGGACAGTCGGCCGTACAGCTCCCTGGCGAGGGTGTGCACGGCGAGCGCGTTGCGCGCCAGTGCCTCCTGCCGCCACGAGTAGGCGACCGTACGGAGCAGTGCGACGAGCGTGGCCGGGGTGGCGAGCACCACGTTGCGGGTGAAGGCGTGCTCCAGCAGCGTCGGGTCCCGCTGGAGCGCGACGTCGAGGAACGGGTCGGCGGGGACGAACAGCACCACGAACTCGGGTGCGCTGTCGAACGCCGACCAGTAGGACTTGGCGGCCAGGGCGTCGACGTGCCCCCGCAGGTGCCGTGCGTGCGCGTCGAGGTGGGTGTCCCGGCCGCGCTCGTCGCGGGCCTCCATGGCGGTCAGGTACGCGTCGAACGGGGCCTTGGCGTCCACCACCACCGAGCGACCTCCGTGCAGTCGGACCACCAGATCCGGTCGGACGACCTGCTGGTCGGTGGCGGCGGTGACCTGCTCGGAGAAGTCGCAGTGCTCCAGCATGCCGGCAGCCTCGACGATGCGGCGTAGCTGGTGCTCGCCCCATCGGCCCCGCACCTGCGGCGCGCGCAGCGCCGCCACCAGCTGCTTGGTCTCGGTGCGCAGCTCACCGGAGACCGTGGTCATCGAGCGGACCTGCTCACGCAGCTCGGCGTACGCGTCGACGCGGTCGTGCTCCAGCTCGGCCACCCGCTGCTCGTAGCGGCGCAGGGTGTCGTGCAGCGGCGCGACCGCCCGGGCCACCGCCTCCTGGGACTGCGCGGTCGCCTCGTAGCTCAACGCCCGCATGGACTGCTCCAGCCGACCCTCGCCCTCGCGGGTGGCAGCCAGGGTGGCGTCCAGGCGGGCGATGTCCGCCGCCGACCGGGACCGGGCCGCGAGCCAGCCCACCGCCCCGCCGACACCGAGGCACACGATCACCAGGAGCAGCGTCGAGACGTCCATCACCGGAGCTTGCCAGACGGATACGACGTGACACCCGGGGGTACGTTCGAAGGCATGGAAGCTGTGCTGTGCCTCGCGGTCATCTTGGTCGCCGTGGTGGGTGCCGGAGTGCTCGCCGCCTCCCGGAACAACGCTCGTCGACGCACCGCCCTCGGCGACGCCCGGGCGGACGCGCAGCGCTGGTACGAGCGCCTCGGCGGCCAGTTGATCAACCTGCACGGCGACGAGCCAGCGGTACGCCAGGCGCTTGCCGACGCCGGTGAGCGGTACAACGCGGCGGGCTCCCAGCTGGAGCAGGCGTCCACGCCGCACCAGTTCGGGCTGGCCCGGGAGACCGCGCTGGAAGGGCTGGCGTACATCCGGGCGGCGCGTACGGCGCTGGGCATCGACCCGGGCCCCGAACTGCCCACCCTGGCCGCGGCCCGCGGCGTGGGGCAGCTCACCAAGGAACGTGCTGTCGACGTGCAGGGGCAGACCTTCCGGGCCGGGCCGCAGCCCGGCCGGGAAACGCCCTACTACTACCCCGGTGGGCGTTATCAGGGTCGTCCGGTGCCCGCCGGCTGGTATTCGACGCCGTGGTGGAAGACGGCGCTGGGTGCCGGCGCCGGTGTGCTCGGCGGCATCCTGATCGCCGACGCGCTCTTCTCGCCCGCCTTCGCCGACCCCGGGTACGGCTACGACGCCGGCTACCAGGAGGGCTTCGGCGACGGGTTCGACCAGGGCGACAGCGGCGGTGACCAGGGCGGCGACTTCGGCGGCGGTGACCAGGGCGGCGACTTCGGCGGCGACTTTGGTGGTGGCGGCTTCGGCGGTGGGGACTTCGGTGGTGGGGACTTCGGCGGCGGCGACTTCTGACCCCACCCAACCGGGTCGATCATGGAGTTATGGTGGCCGATTCGCCCCTTTTTGCGGCTTTCGTGAGGCACCACAACTCCATGATCGACGAGGCCGGGGCCGGGCCGGGGCCGAGGCCGGGGCCCGGCCCCGGCCTCGTTGATCAGCCGGTGTTGCGCATTCCGGCGGCGATGCCGTTCACCGTGGTGAGGAGTGCACGCTCCAGGGCGGTGCCGTCGCTCGGCGCGCGTCGGCCGCCCGGGGCGGTGGCGATCGCCCGCCCGGCCGCGCCCGACTCCCGGTACTGCCGCAGCAGCGCCACCTGGAGGTGGTGCAGCGGCTCCAGGTAGGTGTCGCGGACGGCAAGGGTGCGCTGGAGCACCGGCGAGTTCTCCAGCAGCGCCGGTGCGGCGGTGATTGCCAACACCTCCCGCTTGGTCAGCTCGTACTCCTGCTCGATCTGCTCGAAGATCGGGTGCAGCTTCTTCGGCACCAGCGTCTCGACGTACCGGCGGGCGATGCTCAGGTCGGTCTTGGTCAGCATCATCTCCACGTTCGACAGGAACGTGCGGAAGAAGTGCCAGTTGCGGTGCATCTCGGCCAGCACATCCGCCAGCCCGGCCTCCCGCGCGGCGGCCAGGCCGGAGCCGACGCCGAACCAGCCCGGCACGATCTGCCGGGTCTGCGTCCAGCCGAACACCCACGGGATGGCCCGCAGACCGGACAGCCCGGCCCCGGTGTTCGGGCGCTTCGCCGGCCGGGAGCCGATGTTCAGCGCGCCGAGCAGTTCGGTCGGGGTGGACGCCCAGAAGTACGCAGGCAGGTCCGGGTCCTCGACGAGCGACCGGTAGGACCGGAACGCCGACTCGGAGACCACGTCCATCGTCGCGTCCCAGCGCTCCAACATCTCGGCCGGCTGCCGGGGCGCGGTGTGCAGCAGGGTCGCCTGGAGCACCGCGGCGAGGGTGAGCTCCAGGTTCTCCCGGGCCAGCGAGGGCAGGGTGTACTTGTCGGAGATCACCTCGCCCTGCTCGGTCACCTTGATCGCGCCGTCCATGGTGCCGTACGGCTGCGCCAGGATCGCCTCGTGCGTCGGCCCACCGCCACGCCCGACCGTGCCGCCCCGGCCGTGGAACAGCCGCAGGTGTACGCCGTGCCGGGCGGCCACGTCGCGTAGCGCGCGCTGCGCGCGGTGGATCGACCACTGGCTGGTGGTGATCCCGGCCTCCTTGTTCGAGTCGGAGTAGCCGAGCATGACCTCCTGCACGTCGCCCCGGGCGCTCACCAGCGCCCGGTACGCGGGCAACGACAACAGCTCGTCGAGTAGTTCGCCGCCGGCGTTCAGCTCGGCCGGAGTCTCCAGGAGCGGCACGAACCCGATCCGGGCCCGCCCGCTGTGCACGTCCACAAGGCCGGCCTCGCGCGCCAGCACCACGGCGGCCAGCACGTCGTCGACACCCAGGGTCATCGAGATGATGTACGACTCGATCACCTCGGCGCCGAAGCGGTCCTGTGCCTCCCGGATGGTGCCGAACACGTCGAACGTCTTGCGGGCCGGCTCGGATAAGGCGGTGTCCACCGTGGACAATGGCCGGCGGCCGGTCAGCTCGTCGGCGAGCAGCTTGGTGCGCTCCAGCCGGGTCAGCGCCGGGTAGTCGGAGACCTCGCCGACCGCCTCGTAGAGCTGCGCGAGCACGGCGTGGTGCGCCTCGGCGTGCTCCCGGACATCCATGGTGGCCAGGTGCAGGCCGAACGCCGAGACCGTACGGATGGTGGAGGCCAGTCGGCCGACAGCGGTGAGCTGCCCGGAGTTGCGGGCCAGCGAGGCGCGCAGCAGGTCCAGGTCGGCGATCAGCTCGGCGGAGCCCCGGTAGTCCCGGCCGGGTACGTGCGCGGTGCCCTGGCGCAGCCTCAGCCGGGTGTTGGCGAGCTTGGCCTTCACGCAGCGCGCCTTGAGCCGGTACGGCTCCTCCGCGTTGACCCGGCGGAAGCGCTGCGCCACCTCGGGCAGCGCGTCCAGGTCGGCGGCGAGGCTGGCGGAGAGGTCCAGGGAGACCCCGCGCAGTCGGCGGGAGACGGAGACCTCGTCGATCAGGTGGTCCATCGCCTTCTCGGTGGCCGCGATGCCGTGCTCGTGCTGGATGGTCAGCACCTCGCGGGTGACCGCCGGGGTGACGAACGGGTTGCCGTCGCGGTCACCGCCGATCCAGGTGCCGAAGCTCAACGGCCGGGCCGTCGGCGAGGTCTCCACGCCGAGCGTACGCAGCGTGTCGGCCAGGTCGTCGAGCACCTGCGGGGCGGCCTCGGCGTACAGGTCGCGCAGGTAGTAGATGGCGTTGCGGGCCTCGTCGGTCGGGTCCGGGCGGTCGAGCCGCAGCTCGTCGGTCTGCCACATCAGGTCCAGCAACTCGGCCAGCCGGCGGTTGGCCGGGCCCTCGTCGCTGGCGCCGTAGAGGATCGCGTTTGCGGTCTCGGTGTCCAGCTCGTCGGCGATCGCCCGCAACTTGGACAGGATCGAGCGGCGGGCCGCCTCGGTCGGGTGCGCGGTGAAGACCGGTCGTACCGCCAGCCGCCGAGCCGCGTTCGCGATCTCCTCGGCCGGCACTTCACGCTCGGCGATCATCTTGGCGGCCTGGTCCAGCCAGCCGCCCTGCACCGCGCGGCGGCGACGCAGGTCCCGTGCACGGTGCACCTGCTCAGTGATGTTGGCCAGGTGGAAGTAGGTGGAGAAGGCGCGGGCCAGCTTGGTGCCGGTGGTCACATCGAGCCCGCCGAGGCGCTGGGCAGCCGCCGGGGCGTCGGAGCGGACCTGGGCGCGGATCTCCTCGACGAGGTCGAGCAGCGGGCGACCCTCCTGGCGCGCCAGGGTCTGCCCGAGCAGGGTGCCGAGCCGGCGGATGTCGGCGCGCAGCGCGGCGTCCGGGCCGTCGTGGTCGTGCTGATCGGTCACGATGCGCTCCCTTACGTGGTGACGAAGGACAGCGCTGTCCGACTTACTGGATGGTATCCGCGCGCACCGGATGTGCGGAGGGCCCCCGGCCGATCGAGCGGCTCCGAGGTGCCGTTTTCGACGTGATCTCAACCACCGTCCTGGGCGGGGACGCGGGTGGCGGGGGTCCGGCGACCACGGACGATGCTGGCGGTGATCAACCCGACGATGCCGGCCGCCGCCCAGAGCGCGAGGGCGGTCGCGGGCCAACCGGCGGATCGCCAGTCGAAGTACACCGCCGCCTTGGTCAGGTCGTTGGCGAGCCCGGGGATGTTCCACCGGTGCATGCCGCGCAGCACCCCGGGCAGGAACTCGGGCGCGTAGATGCCCCCGGAGCCCGGGTTGCCGAGCACCACCAGCAGCAGGATGACGAGCGCGGTGCCCGCGACGCCGAGCCAGCCCTGGATGGCGCTTGCGAACA
The DNA here is from genome assembly GCF_053605225.1 of Micromonospora sp. NPDC003944. Taxonomy (NCBI): domain Bacteria; kingdom Bacillati; phylum Actinomycetota; class Actinomycetes; order Micromonosporales; family Micromonosporaceae; genus Micromonospora; species Micromonospora sp. NPDC003944. Next base: position 107,818 of record NZ_JBSGIV010000013.1, on the reverse strand, counting down.
TCGCGGCGGCGAAGACGGCCAACGCGCCGATGGCGGCGATCGTCGGTACGTCGTGGTGCCAGATGTCCAGGACGGGTCCGACCACGACCGCACCCGCGATGCCGAGCAGCACGCTGTAGACCGCCAGAGCGGCGATGCGCAGCCCGGCCCTCCGGACCGTACGGGGGGTGGTGCCGGCGGAGATCCCGAGCACGGTCGAGGCGAGGTACCCACCGAGCACGTACCCGACGTTCAGGTAGAACGGCACCACACCGCGCGGGTCGGTCGAGGGGACCGGCACCTTGTCGACGATCCGCAACGGGGTGCCGGTGCGGGTGGCGGCGGTGCCGAGCACCTCCTTGATCGCACTGGTGGCGGAGGGGCCCGAGGCGCTCGCCACGGTGAGGAGCAGACCGTCGTCGGGTCCGCTGCCGAGCACGGCGTAGACCGCGCGGCTGAGCAGCCCGTGCTCGGCGGCGCTCGTGTCGTCGTACTCGATGGGTTCGAGGATGGTGGTCTGGTCGCGGACCGCGTCGAGCGTCGCCCGCGCGCGTTGGTCGCTGGCGACGACGCCGATCGGCAGGTCGCGGGGTGTGGGCTGATGGAGTGCTCCGACGTAGGCCGCGATGAACGCGGTGGCCAGCGCGAGCGTGCCGAGGAGCAGCCCGATGCTGCGCGGCGCCCAGTCGCGAGCCGTGCGGTGCGATTCCTTGTCCACGTTGTCAGCCTATGGTGCGTTTTTGTGGACCGCAGGCACCTCGGGCTGCGGGGCATGGGCTTCCGCTGGGCCACGATCGTGCTCGATGTTGCCCGCGCCCGAGGTGGCAATGTGACGACTCGTCCCGCCCGTCGCGTGTCCGAGCGTCCCGGCGTGGTCGACGGCGCTCCCACCGACAAGATCTGCACAACATCAGGGAAAGTGCTGCCTTACGCGCCCCGGAGGGGACAACTTCAGTGCAATTGCGCGGGTCTCGGGACGAGGGGTGGCCTGCGGCGGCGGGGGCGCGGACCTGGGTCGGGGCGCGCGCGAGGTGCGGGGGCGACGCGCCGTAGCGGCGTCGGACCTCGGCGGAAGAGGGTGGCTGTCGGTCGACGGGGCTAGGCTTGTTGTCGTGCACCCCCCGTCCGGCTGGACGAGGGGCCGCCGTCGTGTGCGTCGACTCCCCCTGGAAGGACTCCCTTGCTGACCGGTCTGTTCACCGCCGCCCTGGCCGACCCCGGGCTGGCCCGGGCGCGTGACCTGGCGCGCTCCGGTGCCGCCCAGGTCGACGGCCTCGACATCACCGCTCCGGCGGCACTGCGCCCGTTCGCCGTCGCGGCGGTCGCCGCTGACAACGACGGGGCCGGCCGGCCGGTGCTTGCGGTGACCGCCACCACCCGGGAGGCCGACGATCTGGTCGCCGCGTTGGGCGGTTTGCTCCCGGCCGAGCAGGTGGTGGTCTTCCCCTCCTGGGAGACGCTGCCGCACGAGCGGCTGTCGCCCCGCTCGGACACGGTGGGCCGGCGGCTCGCCGTGCTGCGCCGCCTCGCGCACCCCGAGTCCGCCGACGCCCACGGCCGCACCGGGCCGCTGCGGGTGGTCGTGGCCCCGGTGCGTTCGCTGCTCCAGCCCCAGCTCAAGGGGCTCGGTGACCTGGAGCCGGTGCAGCTCGCCGCCGGCGAGGAGGCGGACCTGGAGGAGGTCGCCCGTCGTCTGATCGACATGGCGTACGCCCGGGTCGATCTGGTCACCAAGCGCGGCGAGTTCGCGGTGCGCGGCGGCATCCTGGATGTCTTCCCGCCGACCGACGAGCATCCGTCCCGGGTCGAGTTCTGGGGCGACGAGGTGGAGGAGATCCGTACCTTCGCCGTCGCCGACCAGCGGACCATCGAGCAGGTTCCGCTGCTCTGGGCACCGCCCTGCCGGGAGCTGCTGCTCACCCCGTCGGTTCGGGAGCGGGCCGCCGCGCTCGCCGAGCAACACCCCGAGCTGGCCGAGATCCTCGACAAGCTGGCCGAGGGCATCCCGGTGGAGGGGATGGAGTCGCTGGCTCCGGTGCTTGTCGGCCCCGACTCGCTCGAGTTGCTGCTGGACGCCATGCCTGCCGGCACGCACGTGCTGCTCTGCGACCCGGAGCGGATCCGCACGCGGGCGCACGATCTGGTGCGTACCTCGGAGGAGTTCTTGCAGGCCAGCTGGGCCGCCGCGGCGGTCGGCGGCCAGGCCCCGGTGGACGTCGGCGCCGCCGCCTTCCGCACCCTCGGCGAGGTGCGCGCGGCTGCGGGCAAGCTCGGCCAGCCGTGGTGGACGCTGTCCCCGTTCGGATTGGTGGAGGGGGAGACCGCCGAGACGCGGCAGCCCTGGGAAGACGCGCCGGAGGAGGCCGCCGTCACCCCGGACGACGCCATCGCGGTGACCCTGTCCGCCCAGCCGGCACCGCTCTACCACGGCGAGACCTCGCGGGTCGTCGAGGACCTCAAGCGCTGGTCCGGCGACGGCTGGTCGATCGCGCTGGTCTTCGAGGGGCACGGCCCCGCCCAGCGGGCGGTGGAGGTGCTGCGCGACGCCGGCCTGGGCGCGCGGTTGACCGAGGAGGTGCCGACCGCGCCCGTCCCCGGCGAGCTGGTGGTCACCTGTGGCGCGCTGAGCAGCGGGTTCGTCGACGAGGCGTCCCGTTTCGTGCTGCTCACCGGCAACGACGTGACAGGTGGTCGGGGCACCTCGACGCGGGACATGCGCAAGATGCCGAGCCGGCGGCGCAACACCATCGACCCGCTGGAGTTGAAGACCGGCGACCACGTGGTGCACGAGCAGCACGGCATCGGCCGCTACGTCGAGCTGGTGCAGCGCACCGTCAACGGCGCCAGCCGGGAGTACCTGGTCATCGAGTACGCGGCCAGCAAGCGGGGCCAGCCCGGCGACCGCCTCTTCGTGCCGACCGACCAGCTCGACCAGCTCTCCCGTTACGTGGGCGGCGAGCAGCCGACGCTGCACAAGATGGGTGGCTCGGACTGGCAGAAGTCCAAGGCTCGGGCCCGCAAGGCGGTCCGCGAGATCGCCGCGCAGCTCATCCAGCTGTACGCCGCCCGCAAGGCGTCCAAGGGGCACTCGTTCGGCCCGGACACCCCGTGGCAACGCGAGTTGGAGGACGCCTTCCCCTGGCAGGAGACTCCGGACCAGCTCGCCGCGATCGACGAGGTCAAGCGGGACATGGAGCAGACCGTCCCGATGGACAGGCTGATCTGCGGCGACGTCGGCTACGGCAAGACCGAGATCGCGGTCCGGGCGGCGTTCAAGGCCGTGCAGGACGGCAAGCAGGTGGCGGTGCTGGTGCCGACCACCCTGCTGGTGCAGCAGCACTACAACACGTTCGCCGAGCGGATGAGCCAGTTCCCGGTGCAGATCCGGCAGCTGTCCCGGTTCCAGACGGCGAAGGAGACCGAGCGGACGCTGGAGATGGTCGCCGACGGCACCGTCGACATCGTCATCGGTACGCACCGGCTGTTGCAGACGGCGACCCGCTTCAAGCAGTTGGGCCTGGTGATCGTCGACGAGGAGCAGCGTTTCGGTGTCGAGCACAAGGAGCACCTGAAGACGCTGCGCGCGTCTGTCGACGTGCTGAGCATGTCGGCCACCCCGATCCCGCGCACCCTGGAGATGGCGATCACAGGCATCCGGGAGATGTCCACGATCGCCACCCCGCCGGAGGAGCGGCACCCGGTGCTCACCTTCGTCGGCGCGCAGGACGACCGGCAGGTGGCCGCGTCCATCCACCGCGAGCTGCTCCGGGACGGGCAGGTCTTCTACCTGCACAACCGGGTCGAGTCGATCGACCGGGCGGCGCGCCGGCTGCGCGAGCTGGTGCCCGAGGCGCGGGTCGCGGTGGCGCACGGCCAGATGAGCGAGGAAGCCCTGGAGAAGGTGATGGTCGGCTTCTGGGAGAAGGAGTTCGACGTCCTGGTCTGCACCACGATCGTGGAGTCGGGCATCGACATCCCGAACGCCAACACCCTGATCGTGGAGCGGGCCGACCTGCTCGGCCTGGCCCAGCTGCACCAGATCCGGGGCCGGGTCGGCCGGGGTCGGGAGCGGGCGTACGCGTACTTCCTCTACCCGCCGGAGAAGCCGCTGACCGAGCACGCCCACGAGCGGTTGGCGACCATCGCCCAGCACACCGAGTTGGGCGCCGGCATGTACGTGGCGATGAAGGACCTGGAGATCCGGGGCGCCGGCAACCTGCTCGGTGGCGAGCAGTCCGGGCACATCGAGGGCGTCGGCTTCGACCTGTACGTGCGGATGGTCGGCGAGGCGGTCTCCGCGTTCAAGGGTGAGCGGCCGGAGGAGGAGACCGACGTCAAGATCGACCTGCCGGTCGACGCGCACCTGCCGCACGACTACGTGAGTGTGGAGCGGTTGCGCCTGGAGATGTACCGCAAGCTCGCCGAGGCGCGCGACGAGGAGCGGCTGGGCGAGGTGATCGCCGAGATGACCGACAGGTACGGCGAGCCGCCGGCTCCGGTGCAGAACCTGGTGGAGGTGGCCCGGTTCCGCCTGCTGGCCCGCCGCTACGGCCTGACCGACGTGTCCATGCAGGGCAAGCACGTACGGTTCGGCCCGCTGCCGCTTCCGGATTCCAAGCAGTTGCGGCTCAAGCGCTACCACCCGGACGCCGTCTACAAGCAGGCCACCGACCAGGTCAGCGTGCCCCGGCCGAGCACCCGTCGGATCGGTGGGGAGCCGCTGCGTGACCAGGCGTTGCTCCAGTGGTGCGCGCAACTGCTCTCCGATGTGCTCGGTGCTCCCGCCCCACTCGCCGTCGCGGCGGGTTGAGGCGGGCGCTCGGTGCGGTGGGGGCCGTCACAGCCAGGGAGAGGGCATGAGAGAGTGACGGGTATGCGTGCTCGCCGTGTGATCGCCGCCGCCAGCGTCGCGGCCCTGGGTGTCCTCTCCCTTGCTGCCTGCGGCAAGTCCGCACCGAACGTCGCCGCGTACGTGGGTGACACCACCTATTCGGTGGACCGGGTGGACGCGATCTACGACGATGCGCAGGCGAAGTACGGCGACGCGGTCCGGCGGGAGGCCAGCCAGGCGAGGGCGACGCCGTCGCCCGAGCAGTTGCGCGCCGCGGTGACCCGTCAGGACGTGGTCAACCTGCTGGTCAGCCTGGATCTGGGCAAGCGGGTCGCCGCGGCGAAGAACCTCCAGGTGCCCGACGAGGTCAGCCCGCAGCAGCTCGAGCAGAATCTGCGGCTGCCGGCCTCCACCGAGTTCGCGAAGCTCTGGGGTGAGTGGATCGACCTGCTCCAGGTGCTCAACCAGCAGCTCCCGCCGGCCGAGCTGAGCGACGACTCGCTGATGGCCGTTTACGACGCGCTGACGAAGACCGGGGCGATCAACGGTGGCATGTCGGTGGCGGACGTCCGTCGGGCGTTCGGCGACGGTGGCTTCGTCCGCAGCGCCACCGCCCTCAGCACCGCGCTCGAGGACGAGGCGAGCCGGATCGACGTGACGATCAACCCGCGCTACCGGGCGGTGGGTGTGCCGTCGGTGGTGAGCACCGGCCAGTCGCTCGTCTTCTACTCGCTGCCGTACATCAACGAGGCCGGCCCGGTCACCGACATCTCCACCCCGGAGCCGCTCCCGTCGAGCGACGCTCCGAGCGCCGAGGCTCCCGCACCGGATCAGGGCACGGCCAGCTGAGCATGACCGCACGGATCGTCCTCCTGGTCACCTCACCCCGGTTGCCAGCCGGCCTGTTGACCTCGGCGGCCTGGGACGTCGTACGCCAGCACCCGGTGCTGACCGGTGCGGACAGCGAGTTGGTCACGGCCGTGCGCCAGGCGGGCGCCGAGGTCACGGTGGTGCAGGGCCCGGCGACGCAGCCGCTGCTGGACGCGGTGGCGGCGCACGGCACCGTGGTGTGGTTGGCCGGCCCGGCGGGCGACGAGGCGTTGGCCCGGGAGTTGGGTCTGCGGCTGGCTCGACAGCCGGGGTTGGCCGAGATGGAGTTGATGTACGGCTCGTGGGATCCGCCGGGTGCCCGGCTGCTCGACGCGGTGGCCGTGCTGGATCGACTGGCCTCTCCGGGTGGTGACCCGTGGAAGCGGGCGCAGACGCACCGCAGCCTCGCCGGTTACCTGCTGGAGGAGAGCTACGAGGCGTACGACGCGATAGGCGCCGATGACACCGACGCGCTGCGCGAGGAGTTGGGCGACGTGTTGTTGCAGGTGGTCCTGCACGCGCGGCTGGCGGAGGAGTTGCCCGAGGGTGAACGGTGGACCATCGACGACGTGGCCGGTGGCCTGGTCGACAAGATGATCCGGCGTAATCCGCACGTCTTCGCCGGTGCCGAGGTGGGCACCCTGGAGGAGATCACCGAGAACTGGGAGCGGATCAAGCGCGCGGAGAAGGCGCGGCACTCGGTGCTCGACGGTGTGGCCCTGAGCCAACCCGCGCTGGCTCTGGCCGCGCAGATCCTGGACCGCGCCGCCCGCCGAGGCGTGGAGGTCCCGCCCGCACCGGCCGACACCCACGCCGACGCCGACGCAAGGCTGGGCGCCGACCTCCTGGCCACGGTGGCGGCGGCCCGCGAGGCGGGCCTCGACCCGGAAGCAGCCCTCCGCCGCGCCACCCTGGCCCACGCCGAGGCCATCCGCGCCGCCGAACTCCCACCTGCCAGCCCGCGGTGATCAAGAGGTTTGCGTCACCATTCGGCTCGGATCTGACGCAAACCTCTTGATCAACCCGTTGGTGCCGGGGTGGGTGAGCCGTGGTCGGTAGGGTGAGCCGGTGGAAGCGTTTGGGGTGCTGGCTGAGCGGGTCGTCGAGGCTCTCCTGGAGTCGCGACCGGGGGTTGCCACCGCGGCGGGTGACCACCGCTTCGACGGCCGACTGCCGGACCTGTCCGCCGACGGGTTGACCGCAGACCGGGCGATGCTCACCGACGCGGGCAACGCCCTGTCCGAACTCGACCCGGACTCGCTCGACGTCGACGATCAGGTCGACCACGCGCTGCTCAGCTCCCTCGTCGATCGGGAGCTGTTCGAGCTGACCGAGATCCGGTCGCACGAGTGGAACCCGTTGCGGCACAACCCCGGCCCGCTGCTGCACGCCCTCCTCGCCCGCCCGTTCGCCCCGGCGGACGTCCGGCTGACAAGCCTCGCCGGCAGGCTCGCCGCCGTACCGGACGCCCTGGCCACCGCCCGCGCGACGCTGCGGGACATGCCGCGGATCCACGCCGAGACGGCGGTCGGGCAGTTCACCGGCGCCGCCGCCCTGATCCGGGACGAGGTGCCGGCGCTGCTCGCCCAGGCGCCGGGCCACCTGGACCGGGTCGAGCCGGCGGCCACCGCCGCCATCGCCGCGCTCGACGAGTTCGTCGCCTGGCTGCGCGCCGGCCTAGCCGCCGACGCCGGCCCCGGCCGTGACCCGCGACTGGGGCGGCGCCGGTGGGAGGCCCGGCTCTGGCACACCCTCGACACCGAGCTGGGCGCCGCCGAGATCCAGCGGCGCGCGTGGGCCAACCTGGACCGGGTCACCGCGGAGATCCGCGAGGCCGCCGTGGAACTGGTGGGCGGCCCGGCCGACGACGCGACCGTACGCCGGGCGCTGGACCTGCTCGCCGCCGAGCACCCGAACGACGCGACAGTCGTCGAGCTGGCCGGGGTGACCCTGGACGAGGCGACCGACTTCGTCCGCGCACACGACCTGGTCACCCTCGTCGACGACAGGTGCGTGATCCAGGAGATGCCGGAGTTCGCCAGGGGTGTCGCGGTGGCATACTGCGACGCGCCCGGCCCGCTGGAGACCGCCGTCGTGCCGACCTTCTACTGCATCGCGCCCACCCCGTCCGAGTGGCCGGCGCAGCGGGTCGAGTCGTTCTACCGCGAGTACAACGACCACATGATCCGCAACCTGACGGTGCACGAGGCGATGCCCGGGCACTTCCTGCAACTCGCCCACGCCCGCCGCTACGTCGGTGGCACGCGGGTCCGCGCGCTCGCCGAGTCCGGCCCGTTCATCGAGGGCTGGGCGGTCTACGCGGAGGAGGTGATGACGGGGCTCGGCTTCGGCGGTCTGCCGGTGCGGTTGCAGCAGCTCAAGATGCAGCTCCGGATGACCATCAACGCTCTGCTGGACCAGCTGGTGCACGCCGAGGACCTGCCCGAGGCCGAGGCGATGGCGCTGATGACCGGGCGCGGCTTCCAGGAGGAGGGCGAGGCGGCCGGCAAGTGGCGGCGCGCGCAACTCACCTCCACCCAGCTCTCCACCTACTTCGTCGGGTACAGCGAGATGGCCGAGATCGCCGCCGCCCGCCCGGACGGGGTCTCCGTCCGTGACTGGCACGACGCGATGCTCGCCCACGACTGCCCGCCCCCGCGCCACCTGCGCACCCTGCTCGGTCTCTGAGGCCGGGCCGCGCCGGCTCAGCGCCGCGCGCCGGTCACCGTCGCGTCGATCAACCAGCGCGAGATGGAGTACGCGGGCGGCAGTTGCGCCGGCAGCGCATCCAGGCCGAACCACTGAGCCCCGGTCAGCTCCCGCCCGTCGACCACCGGCTCGGCTCCCGGGTCGACGGCGCGGGCGGTGAAGCCGGCGAGCAGCACTCCCGGACCGGAGATCGCCCACGGTTGACTGCCGAAGTAGGCGAGCCGGTCGACGGCCAGCCCGACCTCCTCGCCGACCTCCCGGCGCACCGCCGCCTCGAGCGTCTCGCCGGCCTCGACGAAGCCGGCCACCAGCGCCCACAGGTCCGTCGGCCCGGTGGCGTGCCGGACCAGCAGCAGCTCGTCAGCGCGCCCCGGCGGGCCGGGCCGGGTGATCGCCACCAGTACGGCGGCGGAGAGCTGCATCGGCACGTACAGGCCGCAGTCGGGGCAGCGGCGTGCGGTCTCGCCGGGCCGGTCGGTCAGCTCGGCTCGGCAGGCGCCGCACCACCTGTGGGTCCGCCGCCAGGTCAGCACCGCCAACGCCCGACCGGCGAGCGTGGCGTGCGGCTCGGGCACCTCGGCGGCGAGTGACGCCCAGCCGCGCGCCCGGCCGGGCAGGCCGTCGACGGTGGTCAGGTCGGCACCCCACGCCGGCACTCCGTCGAGCGTGCCCAGCGGCACCCAGTCGGTGCCGGCGGGCAGGTCGGCGACCCGCAGGGATTGCCCGTCGACCCCGGTCAGCAGCTTCGCGCCGGTCACCGGCAGGGCCAGGTCGTCGGGGGCGGGAGGTCGACTCCGGTCGGCCCCCGGCAGGAACCCATCCGGCTGCGCGGCCGGCGTGAGGTCGGTCGACGTGGGGTTGGTCACGAGCCGCCGGGGCGGCGGTCGACGACGCCGGCACCGGCGGGCGGGTCGAACGCGTCGTCGTCGACAGTCGCGGAGTAGTCGCTCAGGGCCAGCTCCATCGGCTTGCCGTCGACCGGCCCGGTGAAGCTGCCGAGCACACCCTCGGTGGTCACGCAGGCGGTGAAGTCGCCGGAGGAGCTCTCCACCGCGACGCAGGCGGCGTGGTGCCCGGCGACAGTGGTGTCCTTCTGCTTGATGACCGCCTGTGGGTCGAGCGCGGCGGCGGTGAGCAGCCCGACCACCACCGGCGGCGTGACGAGGCCCTGCCGGTTGGCCTCGCCGAACAGCGTCACCGTGGGCTTGCTGCCCGGGGTGGGCGGGGCGACGAGCGTGCACTGCGGGCGGGCGCCGGTCGTCGTGCACCTGGTGATGGCGTCCGGGGTGACGGTGAGTTGCCCACCCGGGTAGGTGTACGTGGATCGGGCCGGGTCCTGTGCCTGCACGATCGCGGCCGTCTGGCCGCCGGGCAGTTGGTAGTCGGCCGAGTAGGTCAACTCCAGTGCCCGATCGAGTCGGGCGGCGAGGTCGTTGACGAGTTCCGAGCGGCCCATGGCGACTCCGGCGTCCTCGAATGTCTGACAGCCGGTGACCGTGAGCGACGCGATGACCGACACGGCGAGCATGCGGAGGGTGGTCGAGGCGGCGGGCATGGCGACCAGCCTGGTGGATCTGGTCCGCGCAGCGCAAACCCGTTGCCGGTTGACGCCCGGAAATCCGGGAATGTCCGTCAGTGCGGGGTGACTCGGGTGCGCGGGCGACGCCGTGCTCGTTCCGGCCGCCCGATACGCTGCGTTCAACACCTGCCTCAGCCGCACCGTCGCGGCCCACCTACGGACCGGATCACAACAACGAGGAGCGACTTAGTGGCAACCATCGAGGGAATCGTCGCCCGGGAGATTCTCGACTCGCGGGGCAACCCCACGGTCGAGGTCGAGGTCGGCCTGGACGACGGCACGGTGGCCCGCGCCGCCGTGCCCTCCGGCGCCTCCACCGGCGCCTTCGAGGCGATCGAGCTGCGCGACGGTGACGCCGACCGCTACCAGGGCAAGGGCGTGGAGAAGGCGGTCTCCAACGTCGAAGACAAGATCGTCGACCAGATCATCGGGTACGAGGCCAGCGAGCAGCGGCTGATCGACCAGAAGATGCTCGACATCGACGGCACCGACAGCAAGTCGGAGCTGGGCGCGAACGCCATCCTCGGGGTCTCCCTGGCGGTGGCGAAGGCCGCTGCCGGCAGCGCCGAGCTGAGCCTCTTCCGCTACCTGGGCGGCCCGAACGCGCACCTCCTGCCCGTGCCGATGATGAACATCCTCAACGGTGGCGCGCACGCCGACTCGAACGTCGACATCCAGGAGTTCATGATCGCGCCGATCGGCGCGCCCACCTTCCGGGAGGCGCTGCGCTCCGGCGCGGAGGTCTACCACGCGCTGAAGTCGGTGCTGAAGAAGAAGGGCCTGTCCACCGGGCTCGGCGACGAGGGTGGCTTCGCGCCCAACCTGCCGACCAACGCGGCGGCGCTGGACCTGATCGCCGAGGCGGTCGAGAAGGCCGGTTACCGGCTCGGCACCGACATCGTGTTCGCGCTCGACGTGGCGGCCACCGAGTTCTTCGAGAACGGCACCTACACGTTCGAGGGTGCCGCGAAGACCGCCGAGGAGATGAGCACCTACTACACCAAGCTCGCCGACGAGTACCCGATCGTGTCGATCGAGGACCCGCTCGCGGAGGACGACTGGAGTGGCTGGCAGACGCTCACCGCCTCGATCGGCGACCGGGTGCAGATCGTCGGTGACGACCTGTTCGTGACCAACCCGCAGCGCATCGCCCGCGGCATCGCGGAGAAGGCGGCGAACGCGGTTCTCGTCAAGGTCAACCAGATCGGCTCGCTGACCGAGACCCTGGACGCGGTGGACCTGGCTCACCGAGCCGGCTTCAAGTGCATGATGAGCCACCGCTCCGGCGAGACCGAGGACACCACCATCGCCGACCTGGCCGTTGCCACCGGCTGCGGCCAGATCAAGACCGGCGCGCCGGCCCGCTCGGACCGCGTCGCCAAGTACAACCAGCTGCTCCGGATCGAGGAGGAGCTGGCCGACGCGGCGCGCTACGCCGGCGCTGGCGCGTTCCCGCGCTACCGTTCGGCCTGAGACGCACGAAGCCTCGGGGGAGGGGTGTGACGATGCAGCAGCGCCGCACACCGGGTGGTCAGCGTCCCGCCCGCCGGCCGGGTCAGTCCGGTCGGCCGGGCGGCGCACGTGCCACGCGGGGATCGGTCCGGGAGACCGGGGTACGCGCCGAGCCTCGCGCTGCCGGTCGCGCGCCGGGTGCTGCCCGGGGCGCCGAAGGCGTACGCTCCGCGAACCGTCCGGCCGCCGCTCGGCGTACCGCCGCCGGTGGTGGCGTGAAGCGGCTCGCCGCACCCCGCCCCCGTCGTTTCACCGGCCGGGCCACAGTGCTCTTCGCCGTCCTGATCGCGCTCGCGCTTGCCTACACCTACCCGGTCCGGGTCTACCTGGACCAGCAGGCCAACATCGAGCGGATGGAGGCCGCCCAGGCGGCGCAGGAGCGGGAGATCGCGAAGCTCGCCGAGCGGGCCGCGAAGTGGCAGGACAAGGCGTTCATCGAGACGCAGGCTCGGGAACGGTTCTTCATGGGCCGGCCGGGCGAGAAGATGATGGTGGTGCTGCACGACCCGGAGGGCGCCGCCCGGGACGCTGGGAAGTCGGCCGGTCCGGCCGCCCCACCCGGGCCGGTGACCTGGTACGACACGCTCTGGTCGAGCGTGCAGGCCGCGGACAACCAGCAGCCGGGCAAGTGAGCCACCGACCAGCGCACCAGGAGAGATGGGCACCGTGACTGTCGTACCACCGTCGGAGCCGGCGGCGGATTCCGTACCCCTGCCGCAGCGCGAGCCGGCCACCGAGGCCGACCTGGCGGCGGTGGCCGCGCAGCTCGGCCGGACGCCCCGGGGCACCCGGGCGGTGGCCCACCGGTGCCCGTGCGGCCTGCCGGACGTGGTCGAGACAACCCCCCGCCTCGCCGACGGCACGCCGTTTCCGACCCTCTACTACCTGACCTGCCCCCGGGCCACCGCGGCGTGCAGCCGGTTGGAGTCGGCGGGGCTGATGAAGGAGATGGCCGACCGGCTGGCCACCGATCCCGAGTTGGCGGCCCACTACCGTGCCGCGCACGAGGACTACCTCACCCGTCGGGAGGCGATCGGCGAGGTTCCGGAGATCGCCGGCATCTCGGCCGGCGGTATGCCGGGCCGGGTCAAGTGCCTGCACGTGCACCTGGGGCACGCGCTGGGCGCCGGGCCGGGGGTCAACCCGTTCGGTGACGAGACGTTGGAGCTGGTCGAGCCCTGGTGGGCGACCGGGCCGTGCGTCGCCGTGCCGTCAGCCGAATGAGAGCCCAGACCGAGGACCAGATCACGGTACGGCGGGCCCGCACCGGGGACGTGCGGGGCATCCGCCGGCTTGTCGACACCTACACCGACGACCGGCGGCTGCTGAGCAAGGCCACCGTCACCCTGTACGAGGACGTGCAGGAGTTCCGGGTAGCGGTCCGGGCCGAGGACGACGCAGTGGTCGGCTGCGGTGCGCTGCACGTCATGTGGGAGGACCTGGCCGAGATCCGCACCGTCGCGGTGGACCCGACCTGCCGGGGCCAGCGGATCGGTCACCGGCTGGTGGGCGAGCTGATCGACGCGGCCCGGGAGTTGGGCGTGGCACGGATCTTCGTCCTGACCTTCGAGACCCGGTTCTTCGGCTCGTTCGGTTTCGAAGAGATCGATGGCGCGCCGGTGCCGCAGCCGGTCTACGAGCAGCTGCTGCGCTCGTACGACGAGGGTGTCGCGGAGTTCCTGGACCTGGAACGGGTCAAACCCAACACGTTGGGCAACACCCGGATGCTGCTGCGGCTCTGAGCAGGCCGTGCGGAACCTGGCCCACCCCGCTGGCGGCTGCTGCCCTCGAGCCGCCGGGCGGCCGCCCGCCCTGCCGTAAGGTTGCTGCCGTGACGACGCGTGTGGCGGCCATCGACTGCGGGACCAACTCGATCCGACTGCTGGTCGCCGACCTGCCGGACGCCTCGGCCGGGCCGCATGCGCCGCTCGTCGACCTGACCCGGCGGATGGAGATCGTCCGGCTGGGGCAGGGTGTGGACCGCACCGGCCGGCTGGCGCCCGAGGCGATCGAGCGCACCCGGGTGGCGTTGGCGTCGTACGCCGCCGACATCGAGAAGCTCGGTGCGCAGCGGGTGCGGATGTGCGCCACCTCGGCCTCCCGGGACGCCGCGAACGCCGACGACTTCACCGACATGGTGCAGGCCACCCTCGGCGTCGCGCCCGAGGTGGTCAGCGGCGACGAGGAGGCCCGGCTGTCGTTCACCGGTGCGGTGCGCGGGCTGCCCGCCGACGCGGAGGAGCCGTTCCTGGTCGTCGACATCGGTGGTGGTTCGACCGAGTTCGTGGTCGGTGACCGGGCCCACGGGGTGCGCGCGGCGATCTCGGTGGACATCGGCTGCGTCCGGATGACCGAACGCCACCTGCCCGGCGACCCCCCGACGCCCGAACAGGTCGCGGCGGCCGAGGCAGACATCGCCGCCGTCGTGGACCGGGCGCTCGCCGCGGTGCCCGGCCGCGAGGCCGCCACCCTGGTCGGCCTCGCCGGGTCGGTCACCACAGTCGTCGCTCTCGCCAAGGGCCTGCGCGAGTACGAGCCGGAGCGCATCCACCACGCCCGGGTGTCGTACGAGGAGGTCGCCCAGGTGACCGGCGAGCTGCTGGGGCAGACCCGCGAGCAGCGGTTGGCGAACCCGGTGATGCACCCGGGCCGCGCCGACGTGATCGGCGCGGGCGCGCTGGTGCTTCGCGTGATCATGGAGCGGGCCGGGATGCCGTCGGTGGTCGCCTCGGAGCACGACATCCTCGACGGCATCGCCTGGAGCCTCCAGCCAGCCACCGCGCCCTAAACGAGCTTGATCAACTCGCCTTCATTGAAACCGTGGGCTCTGGGTGCCTCGGACGCCGCGACTTCCTGAAGACCGCGCGTAGAACGACATCGCGGCGCTCCCCGTGCCCGCGCTCCGTGCCCGCGCCCCGCGCCCCGGCCTGTGCCCCGTGCCCGCGCCCCGGCCCGCGCCCCGTGCCCCGCGCCCTGGCCTGTGCCCCGTGCCCGCGCCCCGGCCTGTGCCAGGTGCTCCGCGCGCCGTGCCCGTGTCCGGTGCCTGTGCCCAGGCCAAGATCCGAGCAACTTCCCGGATGCTGCTGCCTGCGGAGCGCGGCAGACAGCATCATCCCCGATGTTGCTGTCTGTCTCGCCCGTTGATCTCTCGGCCCGCCAAGATCGTGCTCGATCATGGGAGTAGTGGCATCCTTCGGACGCCGAGGCCACTACATCCTGGTTCGGGCGCGATCATGTGCGCCTGCGCCCGTTCCGTGCCCTCAGCCCCCGCATTATGGGGCGTGGCTGGGTGGATCGTTGACGGTACTCCGCATTGCGCACTAGTGTGCAAAGCGTGGACACCACACAGTTGTTGAAGGGCGTGCTCGATCTGGCCGTCCTGGCCGTGCTCCGTGACGAGGACGGTTACGGCTACGACATCCTGCGCCGGCTTCGAGAGGCCGGCCTGGAGGAGGTCGGTGACGCCTCGGTCTACGGGACGCTGCGCCGCCTCTACGCTGCCGGCCTGCTCACCACCTACGTCGTGCCGAGCGAGTCCGGGCCGCACCGCAAGTACTACTCACTCAATGCCGCGGGGCGTGACCAGTTGGCCCGCTCCGGAAAACTCTGGCGCTCGTTCGCCACCACCATGGACAGTCTGCTCGACGATCGGGGGATGGCGGCATGACCGTCGCGGAGCAGGAGATCACCGACTACGTGGCGCGGGTCCGGGCCGCTCTGGCCGACCTGCCGCCCGGGCAGCGCGACGAGTTGATCGAGGATCTGGCCGACCACCTCACCGAGGTCGCCGCCGAGTCCGAGGGCACCCTTGTCGAGCGGCTGGGCGAGCCCGAGACGTACGCCGCCGAGCTGCGCGCCGCAGCCGGTGCCGCGCCGGGCGGTGGGCGCAACCTCGACCAGCGGGTGGCGAGCGCGGTGGCTCGGGCCCGTGGCCGGCTGCGCACGCTCGACACCCGGCTCGGGCCACCCCTGGGGTACGCGACGGCCAGCGACTTCCTCCGGCTTCTGCGCCCGGCCTGGTGGGTGCTGCGCGGTTACCTTGCCGCGATGCTGGTCACCGTGATCACCACCGGTGGCGAGTTCGGGCTCCTGCCGAGGTTCGGCGGGGAGCTGCTCGCCGGCCTGATCATGCTGATCGGCTTCGTGCTCGGTTCCATCTGGATCGGTCGTAGCTCGGCCCAGCTGACCCGCTGGCCGCGCTCGGCGGTGCAGGTCGCAAGCGTGGTGCTCGTGGTCTTCGCGTTCGCCGCGCTGATCCAGGCGGAGGATCGGATGCGGTACGGCGACTACGGCATCGACCAGACGTCGATCAACGGCCCGTACGACCACGTTCAGGACGTCTTCGTCTACGACAGCGAGGGCCGGCTGGTGGAGAACGCCCGGCTCTTCGACCAGAACGGCAATCCGATCCGGCTCGGCTACCCGGACTGCGAGGGCCGCGTGGACGAGTACGCCAACCCGCTGCTGCGGCCGTACCCGTACTGCGTGGTCCGGGCGCCCTTCGGGCCCCGAGGTCCGGGCGGGCCCCCACCGTCGGCGCCGGCCGCGATCAACACACCGGAGCCGACTGCCACACCGACACCGGAGCCGACCGGCACACCGACGCCGAGTGACACGCCAACTCCCACCCCGACGAGCTGAAACGACGGTGTGAACTGGATCATGCGGCTGATGCTGGGAAATGACTGAACGGACGAGGCGAGCGGGACGGCACCGGAAATCAATGATCGTTACGGTGTCGTCTGCTCATCAACCCCTCGGAAGGAACCCCCGTGCCAGAGCAGGTCGCACCGCCCCCCGCGCCCGACGCCGCAACCCCTGAGCCGGCCGTCGAGACGCCGCAAGCGGCCGCGCCGCAGCCTGCCGTACCGCAGCAGCCGTCGGGCGAGCAGAAGCCGACCGCCGAGACGCCGCAAGCCGCCGAGACGCCGCAGCCGGCAGACACGCAAGCCGCCGAGACGCCGCAGCCGGCCGAGCCGAAGGCGGAGAAGTCCGGCGCGACGAAGGTCCTCGGCATCGTCGGTGCGATCCTCGCCATCGTCGTCATCGCGGGTCTGAAGTTCGGCGTCGCCTCGGCGATCGGCAACTTCTTCAACAAGGACGAGACCGCGGACGCCAAGACCGGCGACTGCATCGCCAAGTTGCCCGAGGTCACCGGCACCGAGCAGGAGGAGGTCGACGGCGCCAAGGTCGTGGAGTGCACCTCCACCGAGGCGGCGTACACCGTGGTCGGTCGGGTGGACGGCCAGAGTGAGGCGCAGGCGAAGGCCGACACCACCTGCACCCAGTACTTCAAGGAGGGCGAGGAGGGGTACATCTACTCCAGCATCGAGCCGGGCAAGACGGGCTATGTGCTCTGCCTGACCAAGAAGGTCTGACCGGCGCGGCAGATCGGCATCGACGGCGGCGGGAGGAGACCCCGCCGCCGTCGGCGTACCCGGAGTCACCGGGGGGCGAACAGGAGGTGAATGCCACTGTTCCGGCGTCTTCCCGAGGGGCCGCGTGGCGTGGCAGGCTACCGGCACGTAGGACCACTGGGCGACCAGCCAACGATGACTGACCGCTAGGAGGACGGCCCATGGGCGAAATGGTGAGCTACCGCAGCAACGGGAGCACGAGCGAGGGGTATCTCGCGATACCCGCCAGCGGCACGGCCAGTCCCGCCGTCATCGTCATCCAGGAGTGGTGGGGCCTGGTCCCGCACATCCGGTCCGTGGCGGACCGCTTCGCCGAGGCTGGTTTCGTCGCCCTCGCGCCGGATTTCTACCACGGTGAGACGACGAGTGAGCCGGACGAGGCGCAGCGGCTCCTCCTGGCGATGCGGATGGACGAGGCGGCGAAGGACATCGCCGGCGCGGCCGACTATCTCGCCGGGCGGCCCGAGGTCACCGGTAAGGTCGGCGCCGTGGGCTTCTGCGCAGGTGGCAGCCTGGCCCTCTGGTCGGCGACCATCTCCGAGCGGATCGTCGCCACCGTCGGTTTCTATCCCGTCCTGCCCTGGGAGTCGATGCGTCCCGACTGGGCCGACTACGCCGGCAAGGCAGCGGTCATCCACTGCTCCGAAGAGGACGGCACCTCGGCCGACGAGGGCGTGCAGACCGCTCGCCGCGCCATCGAGGAAGCGGGCGGCGACTGCCTCCTCTACGACTACCCGGGCACCTCGCACGCCTTCTTCAACGACGACCGGCCGGAGGCGTTCGACCAGCGGGCCGCCTCCAGTGCCTTCGCCCGTACCCTCGAACTCTTCAGGGCCAAGCTTGGCTGAGTCGCGTACCCCCGAACAGGTGGTCGCCCACGCAGCGCGGGCGGCCGACCTGGCCGACCTCGACGCGGCGGTGGGGGACTGTTTCGCCTGCCCGCGGCTTGTCCAGTGGCGGGAGGAGGTCGCCCGCACCCGGCGGGCTGCCTTCCGGGATCAGGAGTACTGGGGTCGGCCGGTGCCGGGCTTCGGCACGGGTGACGCGCGGATCGCCATCCTCGGGCTGGCGCCCGCCGCGCACGGTGGCAACCGCACCGGCCGGATCTTCACCGGCGACCGCTCGGGTGACGTGCTGTTCGCCGCGCTGCACCGGGCCGGACTGGCCAACCAGCCGACGAGCGTCGCCGCCGACGACGGGCTCACCGTGCGGGACCTGCGGATCTTCTCGGCCGTCAGGTGTGCGCCTCCGGACAACAAGCCGACCCCACTGGAACGGGACACCTGCGCACCCTGGCTGCACCGCGAGGTCACGCTGATCCGCCCCACGCTGCGGGTCGTGGTCGCGCTCGGCGCGTTCGCGTGGGCCGCGTGGTGGCCGGTGCTCCGAGCGGTGTACGGGCAGCGCCCGCCCAGCCCGCGACCGTCGTTCGGTCATGGGGCACACTGGTCCGGCACGAACGCTCCGGACTTGCTGGGCTGCTACCACGTCAGTCAGCAGAACACCTTCACCGGGCGGTTGACACCAGGGATGTTGGACGACGTCTTCGGCCAGGCTAAGCAGCTGGCCGGAGTGGACTGAGACGACGCGTGGGGTGGTGGCGATGACAGACGGAACACGCCCGCCCACGCCGGTACCGTCCACCGAGCCGGGTGTGCTGCGACCGGTGCTCGGCCTGCTCCGTCGGTGGTGGCCGGTCGGCGCGATCGCCGTCCTGCTCGGCGTTGCCGCGCTGGCGTCCGCCCACTCGTCGATCGGGGCCAGTCGGATCCCGCCGGCGGCGGACAACGTGCCCTGGGTGCCCGAGTACCCGACCGTCGAACCGTCACCCTCCATCCCGATCGAGCCGCGCGACGCCGGCGAGGCCACCCAGGCGCACATTCCGCAGTGGGTCGGCACGGTCGCGGTGGCCCTGCTCGGGCTGGCCATCCTCGCGGCACTCGGCTACCTGTGCTGGGTCCTGATCCGGGGCGCGATGCGCCGCACCACCCGGGCCCTGCCGGCGCAGCGGGCCCGTCGTACCGCCGAGGGCACCGCCCGCGAGGTGGTCGCCGCCCTCGACGCCGGCCTGGTGGAACTCGACGACCGGGACACCGACCCCCGGGTGGCGGTGATCGCCTGCTGGGTGCGCCTGGAGGAGACCGCCGCCGCCGCCGGTGTGCCGAGGCTCGCCGGGGACACCCCCACCGACCTGGTCAGCCGACTGTTACAGGGTGACCCGGAGGCGGGCGTGCCAGCAATCGCCAGCGCCGACGTGCTGGCCGAGTTCGCGCACGTCTACCGGGAGGCTCGGTACGCGACGCACCCGGTCGGTGAGAGCACCCGGGACCAGGCCCGCGCCGCGCTGGGCCGGCTGCGTGGAGAGCTGACGACGGTGGTGACCTCATGAGCAGCACCAGCATCGACGACCTGCTCGCGTTCGAGGAGGAGGCGGCGCCGGCGGGTCCGCAGGCGCGCGACTCCCGGTGGCGTCCGGTGCTGCGGATGCTCGCGTGGGCCGCCGCGCTGGTGGCGGTCCTGCTCGTCGGTCTGCGCGCGGTAGGTCTCCAGGTCTCGCTGCCGGTGCTGATCGCCGGGGTGCTAGCCGTACTGGCGGTGCGCCGGGTCACCGCCCTCCTCGCGCCTCCGCCCCCGCCGCCGGGCGGTGGCCGGGTCGGCGCGGGCGAGGAGGACGGCAGCTACAACTGGGGTGCCCGGGACGCGCTGCGGAGCGCGATCAACAGGTGGGAGTGGCCCCTGGACTGGTCCTCGACCCGACCCGAACGGTTCACCGGCACGGTCCTGCCCCGGCTCGGTGAGCTGGCCGACGAGCGGATGCGTCTGAAACACGGCGTCACCCGTGAGTCGGATCCCGCCCGCGCTCGCGTCCTGCTGGGTGACCGGCTGTGGACGTTCCTGGAGACCCCGCCTCGCCGCACCCCGTCGCCGCGCGACCTCGCGGTGATCGTCGCCGAACTGGAGAGCATCTGATGAACGACGTGGACCGGAGCATTGCCCCTGCCGAGGTCGGGCACCTGGCTCGGGCGGTCCTGGACGCGGTCGGCACCGTCGTGGTCGGCAAACGGGAAGCGTTGGAGTTGGTCCTCGCCGGCATCCTCGCGGGCGGGCACGTGCTCCTGGAGGACCTGCCGGGGCTCGGTAAGACGCTCACCGCCCGCTCGTTCGCCCAGGCCCTCGGGTTGGACTTCCGTCGGTTGCAGTTCACCCCCGACCTGCTCCCGGCCGACGTCACCGGCTCCTTCCTGTACGACCAGCGCAACGGCGACTTCACCTTCCGGGCGGGCCCGGTCTTCACCAACCTGCTCCTCGCCGACGAGATCAACCGGACGCCGCCGAAGACCCAGTCCGCGCTGCTGGAGGCCATGCAGGAGAAGCAGGTCTCGGTGGAGGGCGTGACCTACAAGCTGGACGAGCCGTTCCACGTCCTTGCCACCGCCAACCCGATCGAGTACGAGGGCACCTACCCGCTGCCCGAGGCGCAGCTGGACCGGTTCCTGCTGCGGGTCTCGTTCGGTTACCCGCAGCACGAAGAGGAGTGGGAGGTGCTGCGCCGCCGGATGGGCCGTCGCCGGGAGGAGGCGGACATCAAGGCGGTGGTCGACGCGGCGACGCTGCGGGCCATGCAGGCCGCCCTGGAGGACGTGGTGGTGGAGGACTCCATCGGCCGCTACATCGTGTCGCTCACCGCGGCCACCCGGGAGCACCCGTCGGTGCTGGTCGGCGCCTCACCTCGCGGTTCGCTGGCGCTGTTGCTGCTGGCCCGGGTCCGCGCGGTGTTCGGCGGACGGGACTACGTGGTGCCGGAGGACGTCAAGTCGGTGGCGGCGCCCGCCCTGGCACACCGGATCACCCTGCGCCCGGAGATGTGGCTGCGCCGGGTCGACCCGGCGTTCGTGGTGGGCGAGGTGCTGGAGGCGACTCCCGCCCCGGCCAGTGGCGCGCTGCCCAGCTACGCCGCCGGCGGGCCCCGGCACTGATGACCGGACCGACCGTGCCGACGGCCACCGAAGCGGAACCGGCTGCCGGCTGGGCGCCCACCCCGGCGCTCGGCCGCGCGGTGCTGCTCGCCGGCCTGCTGCTGGTGGCCGGTGTGCTGCTGGGTCGGGTGGACCTGATCGTGCTTGCCGCCCCGTTCGCGCTGGGCACCGCGTACGCGCTGCGCCGACGGCCCACGGCGTTGCCGCAGGTGTGGATCAGTCAGGGTGACGGCGGGCCGCTTGTCGAGGGAGGAGACGTCACGGCGGCGGTGAGCGTGGGCAACCCGGACACCGTCGACTACGACCTGGTGGTGATGCGGTCGCGGGTGTCGCCGTGGCTGCGGATCGAGCGGGCCGGCTTCGCCGAGAACCTGACGGTCGACGCCGGGGAGTCGACCGCCTCCCCGGCGACAGGTACGACGGCTCCGGTCAGCGGTGGGCGTCGGTCCGCGGCGGACCGGCCGTTCGTCACCTCGGTGCCGATCGGTGCCGCGGTGGACCTGGAGTTGGCCGGCAAGGCGCTGCGCTGGGGCCGGCACCCGGTCGGCCCCGCCGGTGCCCGGGTCGCCACAGCTGGCGGTCTGCTGGTCTCCCGGGCGGTGATCTCCGAGCCGGTCCGGGTGCGGGTGTACCCGCGTACCGAGCCGTTCGAGGCGGTCGAGGCGATGCCCCGTGCCGCCGGTCTGGTCGGCGCGCACCACTCCCGTCGACCTGGCGAGGGCGGCGAGTTGGCCGGCGTACGCGTCTTCGCCCCCGGGGACCGGCTGCGCCGGATCGACTGGCGGGTGTCGTTGCGGGCCCGGCAGCTGCACGTGGCCGCCACCCTCTCCGACCGGGACGCCGAGGTGGTGGTGCTGCTCGACGTGCTGGCCGAGGCGGGCCGCTCCGGCGGGGTGGACGGCGCGGCCTCGGTGCTGGACACCACCGTCCGGGCCACCGCGGCGATCGCCGAGCACTACCTGCACCGGGGTGACCGGGTCTCGCTGCTGGAGTACGGGCCGGCAGCCCGTCGGCTCCGGCCGGCAGCCGGGCGGCGGCAGTACCTGACCGTCCTGGAGTGGCTGCTCGACGTGCGGGTCCACGCGTCCGCGCACGAGCCGTACGACCAGGTCTTCGGCCCGCAGTTGCTCTCCTCCGACGCGTTGGTGGTGGTGCTCACCCCGCTGCTTGACGAACGGTCGGCGCAGATGCTCGCCCGGTTGGCTCGCGGTGGACGGTTCGTGGTGGCGGTCGACACCTTGCCGACCGACCTGGCGTCGCCGAAGGACCGGGGTTGGGCCGAGGTGGCGTACCGGTTGTGGCGCCTGGACCGGGAGATCATGATCGGGCAGCTCCGGGAGCACGGCGTGCCTGTGGTGCGCTGGGCCGGCGCCGGCAGCCTGGACCTGGTGCTGCGGGACGTGGCCCGGTTGGCGACGGCACCAAGGGTGGGTGGCCGGTGAACGGGGGCACGCGCAGGTGAACGCCGTCATGGGGCGGGTGCGGGCGGCGCAGGGCGCCGTGGCTCGCATCAGCGTGGCCCCGCTGCTGGTCCGGGGCGCGATCTTCGTCATCGTGCTCGCCGGTTTCGCCCTGGCGTTCCCCGCCGAGGTGCTTTCCGGCCGGCCGATCCTCTTCCTGGCGGCGGCCGCCCTGTTGCCGGCGATCGGACCGCGTCGGATCTGGGCGACCTTCACGGCGTTGGTCACGGTCGGCGGCTGGCTGCTCGCCACCGACGGGTACGGCCGCCCGGTGGCCCTCTGGCGTTTGCTCGCCGTCGCGGCCCTGCTCTACCTGGCTCACACCCTCTGCGCGCTTGCGGCGCTGTTGCCGTACGACGCGGTGGTGGACCCTGAGCTGATCACGCGTTGGCTGGTGCGGTCGGCCGCCGTGCTGCTGGGTGCCGCCGTGCTCGGCGTGGTGTTGCTGGAGGCGGCGGGGGCGGGTGGTGGCGCCGGATACCAGTGGGTCACCGTGCTGGGGCTGCTGGTGGCGGTGGGGACGGCAGCGTTGCTGGGGTGGCTGCTGCGCCGGCGGTGACCGCTGCGACATGAGGGTTACGCAGGTCACATGGGTTGTGCTCCGTCACAGATGGGGGGCGCGAGCGGGATTACCTGAGCCGGCCGGGGAAAGATAGACAACGTGAATCCGAAGCGGATCCTTGTGGTTGGTGCCGGGCACGTCGGTCTGTACGCCGCCCTGCGCCTGTCGAAGAAGCTCAGCTCCCGTGAGGCTGAGGTCATGGTGGTGGACCCCCAGCCCCACATGACCTATCAGCCGTTCCTGCCCGAGGCGGCGGCGGGCAACATCTCCCCGCGGCACTCCGTGGTGCCGCTGCGGCGGGAGTTGCGCCGGTGCAAGATGGTGGCCGGTACGGTCACGCGGATCGAGCACGACCGCAAGGTGGCCACCGTGCAGCCGATCAGCGGCCCGGCCCGGGAGATCACCTACGACCACGTGATCGTGGCCCCGGGTTCGGTCTCCCGCACCCTGCCGATCCCCGGCCTGCACGAGCAGGGCATCGGGTTCAAGACCATCGGCGAGGCGATCTACCTGCGTAACCACGTGCTGGATCGGCTCGACGTGGCGGCCGCCACGCCGGATCCGGACGTACGTCGGTCGGCGCTGACCTTCACCTTCGTCGGTGGTGGGTACGCCGGCATCGAGGCGCTCGCCGAGATGGAGGACATGGCTCGCGACGCGCTGCGCTACTACCCGGAGCTCAAGCAGGACGAGGTTCGCTGGGTGCTCGTCGAGGCCACCCAGCGGGTGCTGCCCGAGGTCGACCGGGACATGGGTGCCTACACCGTGCAGCAGCTGCTGAAGCGGAACATGGACATCCGGCTGGACACTCGGCTCGAGTCCTGCGTTGACGGGGTGGTCAAGCTCTCCGACGGTGACAGCTTCCGCTCCGACACGATCGTCTGGACGGCCGGTGTGAAGCCGTCGCCGATGCTCGACGCGACCGACTTCCCGCGTGACGACCGTCGCCGGATCACCTGCCTGCCGACGCTTCAGGTGGTCGACGGTGACCAGGTGCTCGAGGGTGCCTGGAGCGCCGGTGACTGCGCCGCCGTGCCGGACCTGACCAAGGAGCCGGGCAACTTCTGCTCGCCGAGCGCCCAGCACGCGGTGCGCCAGGCCGCCCGGATGGCCGACAACATCGCGGCCGTGATCCGGGGCCGCGAGCCGGTGGACTACAAGCACAAGCACGTCGGCAGCGTGGCGAGCCTCGGCCTGCACAAGGGCGTGGCCCAGGTGTACGGGATCAAGATGACCGGTTGGCCGGCGTGGGTGATGCACCGGACGTACCACATGAGCCGGATCCCGTCGTTCAACCGCAAGGTCCGCGTGGTGGTGGACTGGACGTTGGCGTTCGTCCTCAAGCGTGAGGTGGTCGCCCTGGGCCAGCTGCACGACCCGCGCGAGGAGTTCTCCGAGGCCTCCCAGCCCGTCGGCGCGCCCCGCGTGTAGCTGGCCCCACGACCAACCAACCCCGTCGATCTTGCACTTTCGGATGCCTTGATGCGCCTTCTGGCCCATCTTGTCCCAGCAGAAAGTGCAAGATCGACGGGGTTGTGGCGTGATCAGACGCGCCAGGTCCAGGCGTCGGCTACGCGGGTGGGCGGGCCGTAGAGGTTTTCCAGGGTTGCCTTCAGCGCTTCGGCGTGGGGGGCGTCGTCGGTGAGCGCCACGCAGGACGCGCCCCAGAAGTCCGCGTCGCGGGCCGCCTGGCGGCGCTGCTCGTCGCCGATCGCCGGTTGGTCGCCGCGCCGGGCGACATCCGCAAGCAGCGCGGAGGTGGGCTGCTTGAAGGTGCCCATCGCCGCGGTGCCGCCCCTTCCGTACGGGCCGATGAAGAAGCCTTCCGGCAGCCCGAAACCGGCGTCGGCGGCGGTCGCCCAGCGCATCGGCCACGGCTCCTTGGGGGTGGGCAGCGGCACCGGCACCAGCACTCCCCCTGGGGCTACGCACTGCCGCCAGTGGCCACCGGTGATGAACTCCGGCACGGCCGGTCGGCCGCTTGTCGGCAGGGGGGTCGGGAAGATCGGCAGTAGTGCCATCCCGACGGCCAGGGGCACCAGCCGCCGGGCGCGACCGGAGCTGCGCAGGGCCCGGTCGACCGCGAGCACCAGCAGCGTCGCGACGATCGGCAGCAACGCCAGCGCGAACCGCATCGGCAACGCGCCGTCCACCACCGGCAGCCCTCCGATCAGGGCGTACGGACCGGGGATGGCCGTCTTGGTGCCGCCGAGCACCACCTCCGGGCCGAGCGAGAGCGCCGCCATCACCAGACCCGCCACGACGCAGGCGAAGACCAGTCGGCGTCGCCCGGCCCAGACCGCGCAGACCGCGGCGACCAGCAGCAGTGGCCAGCCGAGGAACGTGTTGTACTCGGCGGGGCCGGTGGTCAGCCGGGCGGCTTCGTCGCTGCCGGCCACCGACAGCGGGGAGAGCGCCCACCAACTGGCCAGGTCGGCGGAGAAGTAGGCCGGGGTGAACATCCCGTCGGCTACGCCCTGCGGCCCGGCGAACTGGAACCACAGCGGGTAGCCGAGCACCAGGAGCGCGAGCCCGGCGGCGATCGCCAACCCACCGGCGAACCCGGGGAGCGCCCGGCGGGCCAGGTCCCGGTCCGCCACGGCGTAGCCGATCGCCATCACCAGCAGCGTGATCGCGGCGAGGAACAGCACCTCCTCGCCGATGAAGACCTGCGCGGTGACGGCGCCGGCCAGCCCCGCCGCGGAGGTGAACAGCCGTCGGCGGTCCGGTCCGACGGCCCGGCTCCGGCCGGTCCGGTCGGGTGCTGCGGGCCCCGGGTCGGACGCCCGCAGCAGCCGGACGACCAGCCAGACGATCACCGGCACCAGCCACTGGGCGGTCATGTGCAGGTGACTGTTGGTCTGGGAGACCATGCCGGGACCGAACCCGCACAGCCCGCCACCGAGTGCGGCGGCCACCCGGCGGGCGCGCAGTGTCCGGTGGAAGAGCAGGTGCCAGGCGAGTGCGGTGCCGGCGAGGTTGGCGGCGGCGAGCAGTGCGAAGGTGACGGGTGCGCCGAGCAGCAGGGTGACCGGCGCGAAGAGGACGCCGAGCGCGATCACCGTGGTGTTGGCCATCAGGTTGACGCCGTCGGGCGCGTTGAGCCGGTCGGTGAGCAGGTCGAAGTCACCGAGCAGCGCGCGGGCGTCCACCGCCAGGAACCACTCGTAGAGGGTCTGGTCCTCCGGGTTGAGGGCCAGGGTGCGGCTGCCCGGGTCGGGCCACAGCCCGTGGGTGAGCCAGCCGGCAAGCACCGCGAAGATCAGAGCGGCCAGCAGGTCCGCCCGGTGTCGGCGGACGGCGGCCAGCAGCCGGGTGGCCCGGGGGCGGCGGTTGGCCTGATCGGCGAGGCGGAATGCCTGCTCAGGGGCGGCGTCGGGGGCCGTGGGGGCTGCGCTGCTCACGGCATCGACCCTAATGTGGCCAGGCCGACGGGGTACGCCGGGTCGCCGTAGACCGGCTACGGTGACACTGCACCAGGCGTGTCGGCGCGCCGGTGCCACTCGCCCGGGTGGTGGAAAGGCAGACACGGCCGCCTTAAAAGCGGCTGCCGAAAGGCGTGCGGGTTCGACCCCCGCCCCGGGCACCGGTCGGTTCACACATTCTCATCCGTGATCTCCGGGACTTGGGTGTGCCGTCTACTCTTGGAGGGCACGTTCACGTGCAAACGACCCCCTGAGGGAGGCCAGACAGTGAAGACCTCGAACCCGGTGCTCGCCCGGCTCGGCCAGGCGGCCGAGCGGGAGCGCTCCGCCGGGTACGCCCCGGCCGGGCCGTACGGACAGCCCGGCATTCCCCAGCAGTACCCGTCCCAGGCCGGTTACCCGGCCGCGCCGCCGACCGTGGCGCCCATGACCGTCGACGACGTGGTCGTCAAGACGGTGGCTCTGCTCGGCATCCTCGGCATCACCGCCGCCGCTGCCTGGGTGCTCGTGCCCGACGCGCTGGTCGGTACCGCCTGGATCGGCGCGGCAGTGGTCGGCCTGGTCCTCGGCTTGATCATCTCGTTCTCCCGGATGGCCAACCCGGCGCTCGTGATCGCGTACGCGGTCGTCGAGGGCGTCTTCGTCGGCATGGTCAGCAAGGCGTTCGAGACGGCTTACGACGGCATCGTGCTCCAGGCCGCCGCAGCCAGCTTCGGCATCTTCTTCCTGATGGCGATGCTCTACAGGGCGAAGGTCATTCGTGCCAGCCGGGCCTTCGTCAAGGGCATGATCGCGGTCATGACCGGCCTCTTCGCGGTCATGATGATCAATCTGGTGCTGGCGCTGTTCGGCGTCAACACCGGCCTGCGCGACGGCAGCCCGCTGGCCATCGGCTTCAGCCTGGTGTGCATCGTGGTCGCCTCGCTGAGCTTCGTGCTCAGCTTCAAGGAGATCGAGGACGGCGTCCGGATGGGCCTGCCCCAGCGCTACTCCTGGGTGGCCGCGTTCGGCATCCTGGTCAGCCTGGTCTGGCTCTACATCGAGATCCTGCGCCTGCTGAGCTACTTCCAGGGCGACGACTGACCTCGTCCGCACTGCCGACCGGCGCCCGCTCCCGCTCTGGTGGGGGCGGGCGCCGTCGTCCGCGCCGTTTTCCCGCCGCCACCGGGCCGCCCGGGGGAGAGTGACTGCGAGGGGTACGCGGGCGGAGGAGGCGGCGGTGCGCAGCGAGAACCCGGTGCTCAGGCGGCTGGACGAGACCGGCCGGGTGGAGGCCCGGGTGCTCGGTGCCCGTGACGTCGAGCCGATGACCGTCGACGACGTGGTGGTCCGTACCGTCGGGTTGCTGCTCGTGACGGGCGCGACCGCGGCGGTGTCCTGGGCGGTGATCCCCGACGCGGTGTGGCTGGGCGCGGCGCTGGCCGGCAGCGCGCTCGCCTCGATCGCGCTGGTCCTGGTCATCTCGTTGCGGGGGATCACGAACCCGGTGCCGATCGTCGGCTACGCCGTCCTCCAGGGTCTGCTGCTGGGGGTGGCGAGCCGGACCTTCGAGCAGGTCTATCCGGGCATCGTGGTGCAGGCGGTGGCCAGCACGTTCGGCGTCTTCCTCGGCATGGCGGCGCTCTACCGGGCCCGGGTGATCCGGGCGACGCCCCGACTGGCCCGCCTGGTGATCGGCACCCTGCTCGGCATCGCCGTGCTCAGCGTGGTCAACCTGGTGTCGTACCTGATCACCGGGCGCGCGGGCCTCGCTGTCTACAGCGTCAGCGGGGAGGTCGGCTGGCTGCCGTACGCCTTCTCGGTGGTGGCCATCATCGCCGGGGCGTTCAGCTTCATCCTCGACTTCGATCTCGTCGAGCGTTCGGTGCGCGACGGTCGACCCCGTCGGTACGCGTGGCTGAGCGCGTTCGGCCTGCTCACCGGGTTGGTCTTCCTCTACTGGCAGATCCTGCGGCTGCTCAGTTACCTGCGCCGCTGACCGGCCGGACCCGGCGGGGTGGGTGTCGGCCGTAGACTCGGCGGCGATGAGCGCAGCGGAGTTGGACAAGACCGTGCAGTTGCTGGTCCGTCAGATCGCGCACTGGCAGCAGCCCCGCTGGGCCGCGGTCGCGACAGTCGGCAACGTCTCCCGCGCCGACCTGGTGCACCGCCTGGTGCAGGAGGTCGCCAACCTGGCGGCCGACGCCGAGGGGGAGCCCCGCCGGGTCGTGCCCCGGCTCGACAACGACCTGGCCCTGCCCGACCAGTTGCGGGTGGTCACGGCGGACCTGCTGGCCGCCGACCCGGGTGCCGAGGCGCTGACCCGGGCCGCCGCCGAGGTGACGGCGACCCGCAGCGCGCTCTGAGGGCGACCCGGCTCAGCTGAGCCGTTCGAGCACCATGGCCATGCCCTGGCCACCGCCCACGCACATGGTCTCCAGACCGATGGTCTTGTCGTGCCACTCCAGTGCGTTGAGCAGGGTGCCGGTGATCCGCGCGCCGGTCATGCCGAACGGGTGGCCGACCGCGATGGCACCGCCCATCACGTTCAGCTTCTCCTCCGGGATGCCCAGTTGGCGGTAGGAGGGAATGACCTGCGCGGCGAACGCCTCGTTGATCTCGACGAGGTCGACGTCGTCGATGGTCATGCCCGCTCGGCGCAGCGCCTGCCGGGACGCCTCGACCGGCCCCAGACCCATGATCTCCGGCGACAGGGCGGTCACCCCGGTCGAGACGATCCGGGCCAGCGGGGTGAGACCGAGTTCCTCGGCCCGCTTGGCGCTCATCACCACCACGGCTGCCGCGCCGTCGTTGAGCGGGCAGCAGTTGCCGGCGGTGATCCGACCGTCCGGGCGGAACACCGGCTTCAGGCCGCCGACCGCGTCGAGGGTGACGCCGGCCCGGGGCCCGTCGTCGGTGCTCACCACGGTGCCGTCCGGCGTGGTGACCGGGGTGATCTCCCGGGCCCAGAAGCCGTCGGCGATGGCCTTCTCGGCGAGGTTCTGGCTGCGTACGCCGAACTCGTCCATGTCGGCGCGGGTGACGTCGTACACCTGGGCCAGGTTCTCCGCGGTCTGCCCCATGCTCAGGTAGATGTCGGGTAGCTCGCCGGCCTCCCGCGGGTCGGTCCACACCTCGGCGTCGCCCTGCGCGCGGCGCTTCGAGCGCTCGCCCGCCGACCCGAAGCGGGGGTTCTCCCAGCCGCCACCGACCAGGGCCTGCGCCTCCGGGGGAAGCCCGTCGGAGCTGCCCCGGGCGTAGCGGGAAACCATCTCCACCCCGGCGGAGACGAACACGTCGCCCTCGCCGGCCCGGATCGCGTGCATAGCCATCCGGGTGGTCTGCAACGAGGAGGCGCAGTAGCGGGTCAGGGTGGCGCCGGGAACAGTGTCCAGACCGAGGAGGGTGGACACCACCCTGGCCATGTTGAAGCCCTGCTCACCGCCGGGTAGGCCGCACCCGAGGTAGAGGTCGTCGATCGTGGTCGGGTCGAGCGCGGGGACCTTGTCCAGCGCGGCCTGGACGATTGTCGCGGTGAGGTCGTCGGAGCGGACGTCGCGCAGGGACCCCTTGTGCGCCCGGCCGATGGGGGAGCGGGCGGTGGCGACGATGACGGCGTCGCGGGACGACTCAATCGGCATGGACCAACGTTAACCCGTCGGTAACATGGCGCGGAAGAAGCCGGCGCGGCGGGAAATGTCACCCCGGCCCGGGCGATCTAGCGCCGGGTCGTGGCCGCCGCCGCAGCGACGACAGCGGGCAGCAGCGCGTGTGCCCACACCCGGTAGCCGTCGGCGGAAGGGTGGAAACCGTCCTGGCACAGCGTCCCCGCGTCGGCCCGGAACACCGGCCCGGTCTCGGTGGCCAGGTCGACAACCGAGCCGCCCGCCTCGAGCACGGCAGTGGTCTGCGCGCGGGCCACCCGACGCCCGGACCAGCCGACCACCTGGCGCAGCGGCGGCGCGATGGCTCGCACCGCGCCGAGATCGGGGCAGGTGCCCACCACCACCTCGACGCGCGCCTCACGCAGCCGGTGCACCGCCGCGCCGAGATAGGCCGCCGCTTCGGACGGTCGACGCAGCCCGGTGGCGTCGTTCGCGCCGATCAGGATCAACGCCACGTCGGGCCGCTCACCGAGCAGGGCGCGGGCCACCTGGGTGGCGAGGTCCGTCGAGCGGGACCCGGAGACGCCGACACTGGACAGGTGCACCCGGCGGCCGGTCGGGCCCTCGGCGAGCAGGTTGGCCAACTGCCCGCCGATGGTGTCCTCCAGACGGTCGACACCGACGCCCAGGGCCGACGAGTCGCCAAGCAGCACCAGTCGCAGCGGAGGGGCGCCGGCCCGGCCGATCGTGGCGCGCAGGGCCAGGCCCAGCTCCGGTTGGGCGTAGCGTCGGTGCCGGGCGACGAACGCTTCACCAGCGAGCACGGCGGCGCCCCCGACAGTGCCGGCGAGCAGCGAGAACGCCGCCGCCCGGCCCAGTCGGCCGGCGAGGCCGGAGGTCACGCTCCGCGCGCTGCGCTCGTTCATGCCAGTCCCTCCACTGTCGAGGTGTCCGAGGCGGACCCGTGCTGCGGCACCGCACCGACACCGAAGAACGCCCGTCGGCGCAGCTGCGCCCACCGGCCTGCCGGCCCTCGGTCGCGGCCCCGAACCTGGACGCCGCTGACCTCCGTGCCGGCGTGGCGAGCCGCCTCCTGCGCGGCCTCTGGCAGCGACCGTACGCCGTCGCCGCGCGTCGGTGTAGCCCGTCGTTCCGGGACCGCGCCGAGAGCGGAGAGCATCGTCGGCAGGAGCGCGGCGGCGGCCATCGCGTATCCCTCGGCGGAGGGGTGGAACCGGTCCCAGGCGAACATCCGGGTCGGTTCGGCCGCGAACCGGGGGCCGAGCAGGTCACCGAGGGAGACCGTCCAGCCACCCGCCTCGACCACCGCCACTGTCTGGGCGGCGGCGAGTTGGCGGCTCCAGCGGTGCGCCAGCCAGCGCAGCGGCGGCTGGATCGGACGGATCGCGCCCAGGTCGGGGCAGGTGCCGACGACCACCTCGCACCCCGCGTCGCGCAGCGTGTGCACCGCCTCGATCAGATAACGCACCGCCAGGCCACGCGGCGTGCGGTTGGTGATGTCGTTGCCGCCGATGAGGATCACCGCGATGTCGGGTCGGCAGTCGAGGGCCGCCTCCACCTGGTGGCGCAGCGCCGCCGAGATGGCGCCGACCACCGCGAAGCGGTGCAACTGCACAGGTCGGTGCAGTCGACGGGACAGGCCGGTGGCGAGCAGCGCCCCGGGTGTCTCACGCCTGCGGTGCACCCCGTAACCGGCCGCCGACGAGTCACCGAGCACCACCATGGTGAGCGCCGGACCGGGGAACTTGGCACCGTACATCCCGTCGCAGCGCGGCGGCGGCGCCTCGGCCATCGGGATGGTGCGGCGGGCCTGGCGGGCCTGGCCGAGCAAGACCCCGCCGGTCGCCACCGCGGCTGCCGCGGTGGCGCCTGTCCCGATGGCTGCCAGCAGCGCGACGCGCCGGGCCTGCCGCCAGCGCTCGCTACCGGGTACGACGGAACGTGCCACCCCCATACCGCGACATTATCGCGCGGGCACGACAACCCGCTGTCGTCGTGACGGCACCCGGGTGCCTGGAAACCGACGCGACGGGGTACCTGGGTGGGAGAGGCCGGTCGACTTGCGCCGACCCGCCACGATGATCCGGCGGAGAGGAGCGCGACGATGGGTAAGACACTGAAGCGCAGCGCGGCATTCACGGCCCTGGCGCGGGCACTCGCGGCCGGGTCGCGCAACGGGCCGTCGATCGGCACCCGGCTGGCCGCGCTGCCCCGGATGATCCGAGCCACCACCAAGGGGGAGTACGACGGTGGCCTCCGGCTGGCCCTGATGACCGCGGCGACGGCGTACATCGTCTCGCCGATCGACCTGCTCCCGGAGATCCCGCTGGCGATCTTCGGGCTGGCCGACGACGCCGTCATGGTCACCTGGTTGGCCGGCAGCGTGCTCGCCGAGACCGATCGCTTCCTGGAGTGGGAGGCCCGCCGCAGCTCCGTCATCCCCGGGGGGCTGGTGCCCTGACGGCACGTACGCTTGGCGACGAGGAACGTCTTCCCCGGCCGCCACCGACGGCGCCGCAACGAAGGGCACACCGTGCAGTACTACGACAACGTCGTCGACATGATCGGAAACACCCCGCTGGTGCGTCTGCGTAACGTCACCGAGGGCATCCAGGCCACCGTGCTGGCCAAGGTGGAGTACGTCAACCCGGGCGGCTCGGTGAAGGACCGCATCGCGCTGCGGATGGTGGAGGACGCCGAGGCCGCCGGCCTGCTCAAGCCCGGCGGCACCATCGTCGAGCCGACGAGCGGCAACACCGGCGTCGGGCTGGCCCTGGTCGCCCAGCTCAAGGGCTACCGGTGTGTCTTCGTCTGCCCGGACAAGGTCAGCCAGGACAAGCAGGACGTGCTCCGGGCGTACGGCGCCGAGGTGGTGGTCTGCCCGACCGCCGTCGCGCCGGAGGACCCGCGCTCGTACTACAACGTCTCCGACCGGCTGACCCGGGAGATCCCCGGCGCCTGGAAGCCCAACCAGTACAGCAACCCGGCCAACCCCCGCTCGCACTACGAGACCACCGGCCCCGAGCTGTGGAAGCAGACCGACGGCGAGCTCACCCACTTCGTGGCCGGCGTCGGCACCGGCGGCACCATCTCCGGCATCGGCCGGTACCTGAAGGAGGCGTCCGAGGGCCGGGTGCGGATCGTCGGGGCCGACCCGGAGGGCTCGGTCTACTCCGGCGGCACCGGTCGGCCGTACCTGGTCGAGGGCGTCGGCGAGGACTTCTGGCCCGAGACGTACGACCGGGGTGTCGCCGACGAGATCGTCGAGGTCTCCGACAAGTCATCGTTCGAGATGACCCGCCGACTGGCCCGCGAGGAGGGGCTGCTGGTCGGCGGCTCCTGCGGAATGGCGGTGGTCGCCGCCCTGGAGGTCGCCCGTCGGGCCGGCCCGGACGACGTGGTTGTGGTGCTGCTCCCCGACGGCGGTCGCGGCTACCTCTCCAAGATCTTCAACGACTCGTGGATGGCCCGGTACGGCTTCCTCGACAACTCCGGCGCCGAGCCGACGGTGGCCGACGCGCTTGCGAGCAAGCCGGGCCAGCTGCCCGAGCTGGTGCACGTGCACCCCACCGAGACCGTCCGTGACGCGATCGACTACATGCGTGAGTACGGCGTCTCGCAGCTGCCGGTCCTCAAGGCCGAGCCGCCGGTGGTGACAGGTGAGGTTGCCGGCTCGATCGCCGAACGGGACCTGCTCGACGCCCTGTTCACCGGTCAGGCCCACCTGCACGACACGATCGAGCGGCACATGGGTGACCCGCTGCCGATGATCGGTGGTGGTCAGCCGGTGAGCGAGGCGGTCGGCATGCTGGAGAAGTCCGACGCGGCCCTGGTCCTGGTCGACGGCAAGCCCAAGGGCGTCCTGACCCGCCAGGACCTCCTGGCCCACCTCGGAGCCCACTGACTCCCATCCGTTGCCCCGCCCACAGGCGGGGCAACGGGTGGAAGTCGCGCCCTTTGCTCTGCTGACGCATACGCACCACACCACCCCCCACCCCCGCACTCGTCTCGCCCCCGCCTCCACCCCGCCCCCGTACTCGCCCCGGCCCCGACTGCTCGCCCCCGACCCCGACTGCTCGCCCCCGACCCCGACTGCTCCCACCCGACCCCGACTGCTCGCCCCGACCCCGACTGCTCGCGTCGATCATGGACTTGTGGTGGTGCGCAAAGGGGGCAGAAGTCACCAAAGCGCCCACCACAAGTCCATGATCGACCAGGGCGGGTCGGCCCGGGTGGAGTTCCGTGTGACCGTCGCGCCTCTGCCCTTCCGTGCGCCGTCGATCTTGCACTTGCTGTCGCCTGAATGTCGCTCTTGTCATGGTTTCTCACGACAGGAAATGCAAGATCGGCGCGGGGCGCGGGGCGCGGGGCGCGGGGTGCGGGCGCGGGGCGCGGGCGGGAGGGGGTGGGGCGGGGACGGGCGGGTTGGGTTAGAGGGGGCGGGTGTAGCGGAGCTGGGGGGTGAGGGCGGCGCCGATGTGTTCCTCGCGCTCCGCGCCCGTCGAGGTCCAGCCACCGCGTTCGTAGAAGGAACGGGCGTGGGCATTGTCCCGGAGCACCCAGAGCACCCCCCGCCGCCAACCCCGGGCGCGCATGGCGTCGAGGGTGTCCACCATCAGTGCGCGCCCGAGGCCCCGGCCCTGCTCGCGCGGGTCGAGGTGGATCGCGTTGAGCAGCCCGGTGGCGGGATCGTCCTCGTCGTCCGGGCCCAGGTGGCTGAACCCGACAAGCGCCCCGGCCCGTTCGGCCACCGTCATCCGGTGGGTGTCGCGCTCCCAGTGCCACCGCTCGACCCAGTAGCGCCCCATCGCCTCCGGTGTCGGGTCGGCGAGCGCCTCGGCCGGCAGGAAGGCGGAGTACGCGGCGA
This sequence comes from Micromonospora sp. NPDC003944, assembly GCF_053605225.1. NCBI lineage: Bacteria > Bacillati > Actinomycetota > Actinomycetes > Micromonosporales > Micromonosporaceae > Micromonospora > Micromonospora sp. NPDC003944. Next base: position 73,025 of record NZ_JBSGIV010000013.1, on the reverse strand, counting down.
CCCGGGAGCGCTGGTGCAGAGCGCCCACCGCCATCAGGTCGCCTTCGGTCGCGGGGCGAAGCGTGACGGTCACCCGGTCGAGGCTACCCGGCGCGGCGGCAGCTGCACGGTGGTGAGGTCCTCGGCGATGACCAGCTCACCATCGAAGTGGGCGCGCGCCTCGTCGTAGAACCGGCGCGGGTCGGGGTAGCGCTGGGAGAAGTGGGTGAGCACCAGTCGGCGTACGCCGGACTCGGTTGCCACCCGGGCGGCCTGCGCCGCGGTCAGGTGGCCGACCTCGGCGGCGAGCGCGGCCTCCGACTCCAGGAACGTCGACTCGATGACCAGCAGGTCGGCGTGCTCGGCGAGGGCGTACACCCCGTCGCAGAGCCCGGTGTCCATCACGAACGCGAAGCGCTGCCCCGGCCGGGGCACGCTCACCTCGGCCCGGGTGACGCGACGTCCGTCGACGTCCAGGTGCCCGACGCGGATCAGCTCGCCGACGGCCGGCCCGGCGACGCCGTACGCGGCAAGCTTCTCCGGCAGCATCCGGTGCCCGTCCGGCTCGACCAGCCGGTAGCCGTACGTCTCGATGGGGTGCCGGAGCCGGCGTGCCTCGAGCGTGCCGCAGCGCAGGGCGATCCGCTGCCCGTCGGCCTGGATGGGCTCGACGTGCAGCTCGGCGGTCTCGTAGAAGGAGGTGGCGTACCGCAGCCGGGTGAAGTATTCGGCGCCGCCGGCGGGGAAGTGCACGGCGACCGGGTGCGCCACCCGGTCCAGCGAGAGCCGCTGGATGGTGCCGGGCAGGCCGAGGCAGTGGTCGCCGTGGAAGTGGGTGACGCAGATCCGGGTCAGGTCGGTGGCGGTGACTGTGGTGTGCAGGAGTTGGCGCTGGCTGCCCTCACCCGGGTCGAAGAGGATCACCTCGTCGTCCCAGCGCAGCACGTACCCGTTGTGGTTGCGTTGCCGCGTCGGTGCCTGGCTTGCCGTCCCCAGCACCACCAGTTCGCGCATCGACATCGAGGGCCTCCGGATATGGAGCGACCCCCGGGGCGCTCCGCGCTCGCGCGCGGGCCGGCTGGACTTGGCCGGCACCCCGGGGGTCGGGTGGCTGTCGTGGATTCGCCGCACCGCTGCCACACGGTCTCGACGATGGTGCTGGTGCCCGCCTAGTGGCGGACCGATCACTGTCGAGGACAGCGGCTAGCTGACAGCCACCTCACGAGTCCGATTGCTATACAAGTCTGGACCACCTCCTTTCACGTGTACGGCCACGTTATCGAGTTCCCGGCGGGGTCGGCAACGGATTTCGATCACAGGGCCGGACGGGAATGCCAGGCACTCCGTCCCGACCATCTGGCCGTCCCACGTCGTGGCGGGCCCGAACGTCAGCGTGTCCCACCGGGCCGTCGCAGCCCGGATCGACTGCCCCAGGAAGGCGTCCCAGCGCGAGCCGGCCCCGGCCCGAGCCGTTGTGACTCGTCCGGGTCGAGGTCTGGTGGTAGTCGTCGGCTGCCGCCCGGGCGAACCGGCCTCAGCCACTGTGCCTACGGAGCGCCGGTGAGCTCGCGTCGCCAGTGTGCGAAACGCTCGCGGAGAGCGGGTAGCTCGGCGGCCGGTATCCCGTAGCAGTCGAAGTCCGCGTCCGTGATCTGGGTCAACGCGCCCAGGGCGTCCGCGAAGGCACGCGGCTCGAAGCCGGGATCCGCAGCCGCAGCCAGCTCGAGCAGACGTTGCCTCGTGTACCGGCCGCTGAGGAGGGCGGCGTCCACGTCGAGGTAGTCCCGAGCTTCGGCGCGGCCGAAGAGCGCACACATCTTGTTGGCGACGGCGTCGTCGGGGTGGAGGACAGGGCCAACGGTCGACATCACGGGGTCGTGCGCTCGCCAGTCCGCCGACATCTCCAGCTTGTCCGGCTCCCTGTCTGGATCATTCCGGTCTGCGACAAGCAGACGGGCGAAGGTGTCATTCCGAATCAGGGTGATGACCGCGTATTGGTGCTCCTCCAGAGCGATGATGACGTTGTCGACCGCTTCCGGGAACGAGGCGCGTAGGTGCCAGGCCGTGAAGAGATCCACATCGCCGCTGAGTCGACTGCCCATGCCGTGCGCGCTCACCGCGTAGCCACCGGCCAGAGCGAAGCCAAATCGGCCGGCAGCTGCGAGTGCGACTCGGGTGATTCTGATGTGGCTCGGCAGCATCGTTCAGGCGGCGCGTCGACGGGAACTGCGGAGTTGAGGGAAGCGTTCTTCCCAGGCTCGGCGCACGGCTTGAGGTAACCACATCGACGGCCAGAGCTGGATCAGGGAGTCGCGGCTGACGAAGGAGTAGAGGTCGGCCGGACTGGCAGCCTCGTTGAGGACCGTTCGGTACAGGTCGCCAACGCGTCCGGGCTGCGCAAGGTCGTAACGGGAGTTGCCGGACCACTTCAAGTGGCGTGGTAGATCTATTACCCCGGACGTGGGCCCGCAAAGCTGATCAAGGGTTTCGGGCACGACGACCGGCTTGGCGTAACCGTGCGGACGGCTAGCGCTGTCGCCGCTCATCGTGCCCTCCCATACGTCCGAATCAGGCTAACGCCTGAATTCAGCCGCCGACACGGGCCACGCCGACCGGGCAGCTCAGCCCGTTCGGACCGTGGTTGCAGTACCCGTTCGGGTTCTTCGTCGGTGCCAGGTACTGCTGGTGGTAGTCCTCGGCGAAGTAGTAGCTGCCGAGCGGGGCGATCTCGGTGGTGATCTCACCCTTGCCGGCCCGCGTCACGATCGGCTGGAACGCGTCCCGCGACGACTCCGCGATGGTCCGCTGCTCGTCGGTGGTCGTGTAGATCGCCGACCGGTACTGGGTGCCGACGTCGTTTCCCTGGCGCATGCCCTGGGTCGGGTCGTGGTTCTCCCAGAAGACCTTGAGCAGGTCCTCATAGTTGATCTTGCTGGGGTCGTACACCACCTGGACGACCTCGGCGTGCCCGGTCCGACCGGAGCACGTCTCCTCGTACGTCGGGTTCTTGGTGATTCCACCCGCGTAGCCGGCGGAGGTGGTGTAGACGCCGGGCAGGGTCCAGAAGAGCCGCTCGGCGCCCCAGAAACAGCCCATGCCGAAGACCGCGACCTGCAGGCCCTCCGGGAACGGGCCCTGCAACGGGGTGCCCAGCACCTCGTGGCGGTCGGCGACCGGCATGGCGATCGGACGGCCCGGCAGGGCCTGGTCGGGCGTCACCATCTCGGCGTTCATACGGCGCAAAAACACGGTGGGGATCTCCTCTCGTACCTCTCGCAGCGTGCAACACCGGCGGGTCCACCTTCCTTACCCACACGAGTGTGAGTCAGGCCGCGCCGTCGAGCGCTGTGGCGACCCGCTCCGCGTAGGTCTGGGCCTCGGTGTCGTCCGCGTAACGGGTGCGCGGCCAGAAGAACCCGCGCAGCCCGTCGCCCTTGGTCCGTGGGACCACGTGGGTGTGCAGGTGCGGGACGGACTGGGACACCTTGTTGTTCATCGCCACGAACGTCCCACCGGCCCCCAGACCAGACTCCACGGCCACCGCCAGGCGCTGGACCAGCGCGAAGTAGCCGGGCAGCAGGTCGGCCGGCAGCTCGGCAAGGGTCACCAGATGCACCCGGGGCACCACCAGCACGTGCCCCTTGAACACCGGCCGGGTGTCCAGGAACGCCACCCCGTCCGGGGTGTCCGCCACCCGGAACGCCGGCACCTCGCCCGAGACGATCCCGCAGAATACGCAACCGCTCATCGGCCCAGGCTATGCCGCCACCTCGCCCGGACGCGCTGCCCCCCACGCGCCAACCCTGCACGTCCTGCCCGTCCCGGTCGCCCGACCGCCTGCCCGGGCACGGGGGCTGGCCGGACGCTCCGGCCCCCTGCCCGGGAGCGCAGGTTCCGTGCCAGCCCTCGGGCCGGTGGCACTAGCCTCACACCATGAACCACGGCTTCGAGACGCTCGCCATCCACGCCGGTCAGGACCCTGAGGCCCGCACCGGAGCGGTGATACCGCCGATCTACCAGACCAGCACGTACGCCCAGGACGCCGTCGGCGCTCCGCGGCTCGGCTACGAGTACAGCCGCTCCGGCAACCCGACCCGGGACGCGCTCCAGGAGTGCCTGGCGGCGTTGGAGGGCGGTCCGGTGGGGCTCGCCTTCGCCAGCGGCCTGGCGGCGGAGGACACCCTGCTGCGGGCCGTGTGCCAGCCCGGCGACCACGTGGTGATCCCGGATGACGCCTACGGCGGCACGTACCGGCTCTTCGCCCGGGTCGCCCAGCGCTGGGGTCTGGAGTTCAGCCCGGCCAAGGTCTCCGACCCGGCAGCGGTCCGGGCGGCCGTCCAGCCCGGCCGCACGAAGATCGTCTGGGTGGAGACGCCGACCAACCCGCTGCTCGGCATCGCCGACATCGCCGCCCTGGCCGCCGTGGCCCACGACGCGGGCGCCCTGCTGGTGGTGGACAACACCTTCGCCTCGCCGTACCTTCAGCAGCCGATCGCGTACGGCGCGGACGTCGTGGTGCACTCCACCACCAAGTACATCGGCGGGCACTCCGACGTGGTCGGTGGCGCGCTCGTCGTCGCCGACGCCGGGCTCGGCGAGGAGTTGCGCTACCACCAGAACGCGATGGGCGCGATCAACGGCCCGTTCGACGCCTGGCTCACCCTGCGGGGCATCAAGACCCTCGGGGTACGCATGGACCGGCACTGCGACAACGCCGAGCGGCTCGCCGCCTACCTCGACGGGCACGCGAAGGTCGCCCAGGTGCTCTACCCGGGGCTGCCCTCGCACCCCGGTCACGAGGTGGCCGCCAAGCAGATGCGTCGGTTCGGCGGCATGATCTCGTTCCGTGCCGCAGGTGGTGAGGACCACGCCGTGGACATCTGCAATCGGGCCAAGCTCTTCGTGCTCGCCGAGTCGCTTGGCGGCGTGGAATCCCTGATCGAGCACCCGGGTCGGATGACACACGCAAGTGCTGCCGGCTCGCCGCTTGAAGTTCCCGGCGATCTCGTGCGACTGTCTGTCGGCATCGAGACGGTCGACGACCTACTCGCCGATCTGGAGCAGGCACTGGGCTGACCGCTGGGAAGGATGGCCGTGCAGGACATCATGGCGACCTGGGTCGGAGCGACCGCCAAGCAGATCGCCCGAGGCGTACGCCGAGGTGACGTCTCGGCGACCCAGGTCGTCGCCGACCACCTCGAGTACATCTCCCGAGCCGACCGTGAGCTGGCCGCGTTCCGCGCCGTTCGCGGCGGTGAGGCGATCACCGAGGCGGAGAAGGTCGACGAGCAGGAGGACCTGGCCAACCTGCCGCTGGCCGGGGTCCCGGTGGCGGTCAAGGAGAACACCCCGGTCGCCGGCCTGCCCACGTGGAACGGGTCGGCCGCCGCCCGCACCGACGTCGCGGAGGCCGACCACGAGGTGGTGCGTCGGCTGCGCGGCGCCGGCGCGGTGATCCTCGGCGTGACCCGGATGCCGGAGCTGGGGCTGTGGGCCCTCACCGACGACGACAGCGCGGTGACCCGCAACCCGTGGGACACCACCCGTACCCCCGGTGGGTCCTCGGGTGGTGCCGCCGCCGCGGTCGCCGCCGGGCTGGTGCCGATCGCCCACGCCAACGACGGCCTCGGCTCGATCCGCATTCCCGCGGCCTGCTGCGGGCTCGTCGGCCTCAAGCCTGGTCGGGGGGTGGTCCCCTGCCAGCTCGGGGCGGACGACTGGTTCGGTCTCACCGAGCACGGCATGCTGACCAGCACGGTCGCCGACGCGGCGGTCGGCTTCTCGGTGCTGGCCGGCCGGCGTCCCGAGAAGCTGGTCCCGCCGCAGCGCCTGCGGGTGGGCGTCTCGCTGCGTTCCCCGGTGCGCGGTGTCGCACCCGACGCGCCCAACCGGGACGCGGTCGCCGCCGCAGGTCGGCTCCTCGCCGCCGCCGGGCACGACACCGTACCGGCCGATCCGGTCTACCCCACCGCGCTCGGCCTGCAGGGCATCGCCACCTGGTTCGCGGCGGCCGCCACCGACGTCCGGGCCTCCGGTCTGGACCGGCGTGGCCTGCAACGACGTACCCGGCGACACGTCGCGCTCGGCGAGTGGGCGCAGCGCCGCGGCTACGTGCGGGAGGCGGACCGGGCCGCCTGGCGGCAACGGTCGGTCGACTTCTTCACCGACCACTCGGTCGACCTGCTGCTCACCCCGGCGCTGGCCAGCGCGCCACCGGAGGCGGCGCGCTGGTCGGAGCGGTCCTGGCGGTCGAACATGACAGCCAACATCCGGTACGCCCCGTACGCCGCACCCTGGAACGTCGCCGGCCTGCCGGCGGTGGTCGTGCCGGTCGGCCGCCGCCCGGACGGCCTGCCGGTCGCCGTGCAGCTTGTCGGTCCGCCCGGCTCGGAGCTGCTGCTGCTCGGGGTGGCCGGCCAGTTCGAGATGGCCGCCCCCTGGACGCGCCACGCTCCCGGCTACCCCCGGGTCGGCACGGAGTCACCGGCCACCGCCTGAGCGTCGACGGTGCGCCCGGCGTCGTGCACCCCGGCGTCGTGCACCCCGGTGTCGCCGCCGGGGGCCCGGCAGCCGGGTGGCACGATCGGGGCATGACGGAACTGGTCGGTCTCGACGACGTGCGGGCCGCACGGGAGTTGCTCGCTGGCGTCACCCGTACCACCCCGCTGGAGCCCTCCCGGCCGCTCAGCGCGGCGCTCGGCGGGCCGACGTGGCTCAAGTGCGAGAACGTGCAGCGCGCCGGCTCCTACAAGGTGCGCGGCGCGTACGTGCGGATCTCCCGGTTGTCGGCGGCGGAGCGGGAGCGCGGTGTGGTCGCGGCGAGCGCGGGCAACCACGCGCAGGGCGTGGCCCTCGCCGCCGGTCTGGTCGGCACGCACGCCACCGTCTTCATGCCGGTCAACGCGCCGCTGCCGAAGGTGGCCGCCACCAAGGGGTACGGCGCGCAGGTCGAACTGGCCGGGAACACCGTCGACGAGTCGCTCGTCGCCGCGCACACGTACGCCGAGCGCACCGGCGCGGTGCTGATCCACCCGTTCGACCACCCCGACGTGATCGCCGGGCAGGGCACGGTGGCGCTGGAGATCCTCGAGCAGTGCCCGGACGTGAAGACGATCATCACCGGGGTGGGCGGTGGTGGTCTGATCTCGGGCATGGCGGTGGCCGCGAAGGCGCTGCGGCCCGACGTCCGGATCATCGGCGTGCAGGCGGCAGGTGCGGCGGCGTTCCCGCCCTCACTCGTGGCCGGGGAACCGGTGCGGCTGCCCGTCTTCTCCACAATTGCCGATGGCATCGCGGTCGGCCGTCCGGGCGAGATCACCTTCACGCACGTACGCAAGCTTGTCGACGAGATCGTCACGGTCTCCGAGGAGGACATCTCCCGGGCCCTGCTGATGCTGCTGGAGCGCGGCAAGCAGGTGGTGGAGCCGGCCGGGGCGGTAGGTGTCGCCGCGCTGCTGGCCGGCGTGGTCGAGGTGGAGACACCTGTGGTCGCGGTGCTCTCCGGCGGCAACATCGACCCGTTGCTCATGCTGCGGGTGATCGAGCACGGGTTGGCCGCCGCGGGTCGCTACCTGCGGGTGACCGTCCGCTGTTCGGACCGGCCGGGGCAGCTCGCGTCGCTGCTCAGTCAGATCGCCGAGCACCGGGCCAACGTGGTGGACGTGGAGCACCAGCGGGCCAACCCGCACCTCAGCCTCGGCGAGGTGGAGGTGGCGTTGTCGGTGGAGACCCGGGGCGTCGAGCACTCGGACACGCTGATCAGCGCCTTGCGGGCCAGCGGTTACCAGGTGGTCTTCGCGGCCGAGGCGTGACACCCGGTGGGTGCCACGCCTCGGATGCGCGGTGTTTCGAGAGCGGATGCCGGCCTGGTAGGCCCGGCCGGCGTCGGGCTTGGCGCGCTCGGCGACGGTCAGCCGGAGAACGGCTCGAAGCTGACCACTGTCACCTTGATGTCGGCGCCGCTCGGGGCCGTGTAGGTGCAGGTCTGCCCGGGGCGACCGCCCAGGATCGCCTTGCCCAGCGCGGACTCGGGGCTGTAGACGGTCAGGTCGGTCGTCGCCGCGATCTCCCGGGAACCGAGCAGGAACGTCTCGGTGTCGCTGGTGTCGTCGTCGAAGTAGATCGTCACGACCATGCCCGGCGACACCGCGTCGGCGGTCGGGGCCTCGCCGACCTTCGCGGTGCGCAGCAGCTCCTGCAGGTAGCGGATGCGACCCTCGGCCTTGCCCTGCTCCTCGCGGGCGGCGTGGTAGCCGCCGTTCTCCCGCAGGTCGCCCTCTTCGCGCCGGGCGTTGATCTCGGCTGCGACCGCCGGGCGGTTGGCGATGTGCTCGTCGAGCTCGGCCTGGAGGCGGTCGTACGCGTCCTGGGACAGCCAGGTGGCGGGCGCCTCGTTGCCAGTGGACACAGGCGTTCTCCTCAGTTGTGCGTGGCTGGCTGACAGGTGAACTACCAAGTTACCAGTGCGGTACGACACAGCGTGTCGGCCATCACCGCCAGTGTCCGGTTCCGACACCGGCGGTAGGCGCTCGACCGACCCCGTTCTCGACGCTGTTCGCGCAGCTCAGGCCGGTGGTCGACAGCGCAGGACCTCGCCGATGAAGGGCCGCGCGGTGGTGGCCAGGCGGTGCCGGGTGGTGACGTGCCGATCCCCGGGACCGGCGGTCACGGTGACCTGTTCGCGGGCCACCTCGGCACCGGAACGGTCCCGGGCCCGCAGCACGCAGACCGCCGACCCACCGGCCGGAACTGTCACCCGAAAGTCGACGAGCACCTGGTTGTCCGTGATGTCGGTGTACGTGATCACCTGGGCGTCGTAGGCCGGGTCGCCGTACTGGCGGTAGAGCCGGACCGAGATCACGGTCAGCGTCGCCACGAGCGCCAGCAGCGCCAGCGCGGCGAGCAGCGTACGGCGGCGCTTCCCGCCGGGCGCTCGACGGCGGCCGTAGCGCCCGGCCGGAAATACCGGAGCGCCCGGTGAAATTGTGGCGTGCGTCTCGGACACCGGCGGGTATCTCCTGGCGTTGTTGTCGGCGGCATCGGCAAGAATGGCAGAGCCCCATCCTCCCACGCGGTCCAGCGGCCGGAATGGCAGGTCATGCCCGGCGCTGGTGGCCGGCGGCAGGGTGCGGCGACGAGACATCCCGGCAGGTCAGCCGGTCGAGCCCGGTCGGGTCCACCGTCCGGCACAGACGAGGAGCGCCGAAGTTGGCAGAGCAACTGCGTCTCATGGCCGTGCACGCGCACCCGGACGACGAGTCGAGCAAGGGCGCGGCGACGACGGCGAAGTATGTCGCACAGGGGGTGGACGTCCTGGTCGTGACGTGCACGGGCGGCGAGCGCGGGAGCGTGCTCAACCCCAAGCTCGACCGACCCGACGTCTGGGCCAACATCGGCGAGATCCGGCGTGCCGAGATGGACGCCGCTCGGGCGATCCTCGGCGTCGACCAGGCCTGGCTGGGCTTCGTCGACTCGGGTCTGCCCGAGGGTGACCCGCTACCGCCGCTGCCCGAGGGGTGTTTCGCCCTCCAGGACGTCGAGGTCGCCGCCGGCCCGCTGGTGCGGCTGATGCGCGAGTTCCGTCCGCACGTGGTGACCACGTACGACGAGGAGGGTGGCTACCCGCACCCGGACCACATCATGTGCCACAAGGTGAGCGTGGCCGCGTTCGAGGCCGCCGGCGACCCGGAGCGTTACCCGGAGCTGGGCGCGCCCTGGCAGCCGCTGAAGCTCTACTACGACATCGGCTTCTCCAAGGGCAAGATCATGGCCCTGCACGAGGGCATGCTTGCCGCCGGCCGGGAGTCGCCCTACGAGGAGTGGCTCACGCGGTGGGAGGATCGGCCCGACAAGGGCCCGCGGATCACCACGCGGGTCGAGTGCGCCGAATACTTCCCGGTCCGCGATGACGCGCTGCGCGCCCACGCCACCCAGGTCGACCCGGACGGCTTCTGGTTCCACGTGCCGATGGAGCTCCAGCAGAGCGCCTGGCCGACCGAGGACTACGAGTTGGCCCGCTCGATGGTCGACAGCCCGCTGCCCGAGTCCGACCTCTTCGCTGGGGTACGGGAGACGGCGCACGCGCGCTGATTCCCGGCGGGTCTACCCTGGTTACCAACCGCACATCGGAGGAACGCCATGCTGACCGCTGCCCAGGTGCTCGCGGAGAACAACTTCGGGGACACCCGCACGGGTGGTCTGGCCGGGCCGATGGGCCTGTTCCTCATCCTGCTGCTGGCCACCGCGACGATCCTGCTGATCCGCAACATGAACGCCCGGCTGCGCCGTCTGCCGGACCGTTTCTCCCAGCAGTCGGGGTCGACCGACCCGACCAGGGCCGACGCGACAGTCGTCGATCCGACAGACGGGACCGGGGGGCGTGATTCATCCACGCCCGCTCCCAACGGGCACCAGCAGCACCTGAACGGGTAGTCCGCGCATGATTCACGCCGAACCGGGTGGTCGCCCCCTGTTGCGACCACCCGGTTTGGCTTAGCCTTCCGCCGGGGGGACCAAAAGTCCCCGAGCCGTGTGCGGGAGGGGGCGCCGATGACCAGCACAGCACCGGCCGCCCGCCGCGACGTCGGTCGGTCGGCTGACGGGGGAGGTCGATGACCTCCGCTCCGACCGGCGACCCGTTCGATCGGCTCGGGGTGCGTGGCACACCGGGCCGGCTGCTCGTGCTCACCGCCGCCGTCACGCTCACCGCACTGGCCGCCGCCGCGGTCGGGCTGACCCTCCCGGTTCGGCTGCCGGCCGACGACCCACTCGGCGGCCCGGCCCGCTTCGGCATCGCCGTCGCCGTCCTGGCCCTCGCCCAACTCGCCCGGCTGCGGTTCCGCTCGGCCGCGGGCATGGTCAGCATCACCTGGGGCGAGGCGGCCCTGATCGTCTGCCTCTACCTGACACCGGCCGGCTGGCTCCCGTCCGCCACGCTGCTCGGCACCGGGCTGGCCTGGACGGTGCTGTCACTGCACAACGACCGCCGTCCGGCCCTGGAGATCGTCCGGATCGCCGCGTCGCTTGCCGCCGCGTCGGCGCTTGCCGTCTCCGTGACCACCGCGCTGGGCCGGCCGCTGCTCTCCCCGCCCACCCCGGTGCTGGCGCTGGCCGTGATCGCCGGTTCGGTGACGTACCTCCTGGTGAACGCCTGGCTGGGCGGCGTGACGCTGGGTCTGCGGCACGGTCTGCCGATCGGGCCGACCCTGCTCGCCGCGCTGCGTGGCAAGCTGCTGATGTTCGTCGGCAACGTGGCGGTGGGTCTCGTGGTGGTCGCTCTGCTGGAGCTCGACCCACGGTGGTTGCTGTTGCTGCCGCCGCTGCTGTGGCTGCTGCAACAGACCTACCGGTACCGTCTGCGCTCCGACCAGGAGCGCCGCACCTGGCGTGCCTTCGCCGAGGCCACCGCGGCCCTCAACCAGCTCGACGAGCGGGGCGTGGCCAGCGCGGCGGTCACCGGGGCGCTGACGCTGTTCAACGCCGAACTGGTGGACGTCGACGTCGCCCGGGCCGATGGTCGGTGGCACCGCTACCGCGGCGACGCCAGCGGGCAGTTGGTCGACCGTGAGACGGGCCCACCGGACCGGTCGGAGCCCGACGAGCACGAGCTGAGTCGGGAGCTGTCGGTCGGCGCCGCGCCGGTCGGCCGGCTACTGGTCCGGTTCCCCCGCTCGGCGCCGCCCACGGCTCGGGAACATGACGCGGTGGCAGCCTTCGGCGACGCGCTCGCCGCCGCGCTGCACGACGCCGCCACCCACCACGAGCTGCGGCTGGTCACCGCCCGTTCGTCGTACGAGGCGGTGCACGACCCGCTCACCGGGCTCGCCAACCGGGCGGCGATGCTCGACAAGGGCGACCAGTCGCTGCGACACCTCGGCCACGACCACCCGGTGGCGCTGCTGCTGCTGGACATCAACCAGTTCAAGGAAGTCAACGACACCCTCGGCCACGCGGCGGGTGACCAGCTGCTGCGGCTGACCGCCAACCGACTCAACGAGCTGGTCCGCCCCGGCGACCTGCTTGGTCGACTCGGCGGCGACGAGTTCGCCCTGCTGCTCACGGCGGTGCCGGTGCTCGGCGACCGGGCCGCCCCGATGGCCCACGCCTTGCGTCAGGCCCGCGAGATCGCCGAGCGGCTGGCCGCGCCGACCGAGGTGGCCGGCGTACGGATGTCCATCGAGGTCTCGGTCGGGGTGGTGGTGGCCTCCGCTGGCACCGCGGACCTGACCGAGCTGCTGCGTCGGGCTGACATCGCGATGTACCAGGCCAAGGAGGGCGGCGGCAACGTCGCCGCGTACGACGGCGCGCGGGACGCGGCAAGCACCGACCAGCTCGCCCTGCTGGCCGAGCTGCGTGAGGCGTTGAGCGTCGACGACCAGCTGGTGCTGGCGCTGCAGCCGGCTGTCGACCTGGCCACGGGTGCGCCCACCGGGGTGGAAGCGCTGATCCGTTGGCAGCACCCCCGGCGGGGATGGCTCAACCCGGTCGACTTCATCCGGCCGGTGGAGAACAGCGAGCAGCTGGGCACGTTCACCCGCTACGTGCTCGACAAGGCGCTGAGCGTGGCTGCCGGGTGGGCCCGCGAGGGGTTGGACGTTCCGATCTCGGTCAACCTCTCGGCGCGCAGCCTGCTCGACCCCCGCCTGCCGGCGGAGATCGCCGACGCGCTGCGTCGCCATCAGGTGCCGCCGCACCGGCTCGTCCTGGAGATCACCGAGACGGTGGTGATGAGCGAGCTGGAGGTCATCGACGAGGTGCTGGCGACGCTCCGGTCGATGGGCGTGCAGCTCGCGGTCGACGACTTCGGCACCGGGTTCTCGTCGCTGACCTTCCTCACCCGGATCGCCGTGGACGAGCTGAAGGTGGACCGCTCCTTCGTCATCCGGATGGCCGACTCGCCGGAGGCCGCCGCGATCGTCCGGACGACGGTGGGCCTCGCGCACGAGTTGGGGCTGCGGGTGGTCGCCGAAGGGGTGGAGACCGCCGAGCAGCGGATGGCCCTGGCCGAGCTGGGCTGCACCTCCGCGCAGGGCTACCACTTCTTCAAGCCCATGCCGGCGGACAAGATCGGCGCGGTGCTGGGTTCGCTGCGCGACTCGGCCGAGTCGAACGTGTTCCGCCTCCGCGCCGACGGCGCCTCCTGACCGTCCGGGTGGAGCCCGCGCGGTCCGCGCCGGGGGTGGCTATGGTCGTCAGGTGAACCGACTCGTCGACGCCACCAGCCCGTACCTGCTCCAGCACGCCGACAACCCGGTCGACTGGTGGCCGTGGTCGGACGAGGCGTTCGCCGAGGCGAAGCGCCGCGACGTTCCGGTGCTCATCTCGGTGGGCTACGCGGCCTGCCACTGGTGTCACGTCATGGCCCACGAGTCGTTCGAGAACGCGCAGGTCGGCGACCTGATGAACGACAACTTCGTGTCGATCAAGGTGGATCGGGAGGAGCGCCCGGACGTGGACGCGGTCTACATGACCGCGACCCAGGCGATGACCGGCCAGGGCGGTTGGCCGATGACCGTCTTCGCCACCCCGGACGGCACGCCGTTCTTCTGCGGCACGTACTTCCCGCGACAGAACTTCGTCCAGTTGCTCGAGTCGGTGGCCACCGCCTGGCGGGAGCAGCGCGAGGCGGTGCTGGGCCAGGGCGCCGCCGTGGTCGAGGCGATTGGTGGCGCGCAGGCCGTGGGCGGCCCCTCCGCGCCGCTGGACGCTGTACTGCTCGACACGGCGGCCGCCAAGCTGGCAAGCGAGTACGACGCGACGAACGGTGGGTTCGGCGGTGCCCCGAAGTTCCCGCCGCACATGAACCTGCTCTTCCTGCTGCGCCACCACCAGCGCACCGGCGACCCGGCCAGCCTGGAGATCACCCGGCACACCGCCGAGGCGATGGCCCGGGGCGGCATCTACGACCAGCTCGCGGGCGGCTTCGCCAGGTATTCCGTGGACGCGCACTGGACGGTGCCGCACTTCGAGAAGATGCTCTACGACAACGCGCTGCTGCTGCGGGTCTACACCCAACTGTGGCGGCTCACCGGTGACCCGCTGGCCCGCCGGGTGGCCCGGGACACCGCCCGGTTCCTCGCCGACGAGCTGCACCGGCCGGGGCAGGGGTTCGCGTCCGCGCTGGACGCCGACACCGAGGGCGTCGAGGGGCTCACCTACGCCTGGACGCCCGCGCAACTGGTCGAGGCGTTGGGCGAGGAGGACGGGCGGTTCGCCGCCGACCTCTTCACCGTCACCGACGCGGGCACCTTCGAACACGGCATGAGCGTGCTCAAGCTCGCCCGGGACGTGGACGACGCCGCGCCCGAGGTCCGCGTCCGCTGGCAGCAGGTGGTCGGTCGGCTGCTCGCCGCCCGCGACACCCGCCCGCAACCGGCCCTCGACGACAAGGTGGTGGCCGCGTGGAACGGCCTGGCGATCACCGCCATCGCCGAATTCCAGCAGGTAGCCGCCGTGTACGCGTCCCCGCAGGACGCGGACGCCAACCTGATGGACGGCGTCACCATCGTCGCCGACGGGGCGATGCGCCAGGCCGCCGAGCACCTGGCCACCGTGCACCTGGTGGACGGCCGGCTGCGCCGGGTCTCCCGGGACGGCAAGGTCGGCGAGCCGGCTGGTGTCCTGGAGGACTACGGCTGCGTGGCCGAGGCCTTCTGCGCACTGCACCAGCTCACCGGCGAGGGCCGCTGGCTCACCCTGGCCGGCCAACTGCTGGACACCGCCCTGGCGCACTTCGCCGCGCCCGGTGGCGCCTTCTACGACACCGCCGACGACGCGGAGCGGCTCGTCGCCCGCCCGGCCGACCCCACCGACAACGCCACCCCGTCCGGCCGGTCCGCGCTGATCGCCGGCCTGGTGGCGTACTCGGCGCTGACCGGGGAGACGCGCTACCGGGAGGCCGCCGAGGCCGCCCTCGGCACTGTCGCGCCGATCGTCGGGCAGCACGCCCGCTTCACCGGGTACGCGGCGATGGTCGGCGAGGCATTGCTCTCCGGGCCGTACGAGATCGCCGTGGTCACCGGCGACCCGGCCGGCGACCCGCTGGTGTCCGCCGCCCACCGGCACGCCCCGCCCGGAGCGGTGGTCGTCGCCGGGGCGCCGGACCAGCCCGGTGTGCCGTTGCTCGCCGACCGTCCGCTCGTCGACGGGCAGTCCGCCGCGTACGTCTGCCGGGGTTTCGTCTGCAAGCGGCCGGTCACCTCGGTCGAGGAGCTGGTCGCCGAGCTGAGTTGACCGCACGGCCACGCCCGGTGGTCGCCCCCGCCACCCGCCGGCTGGTCCTCCCGGCGCTGGCCGGGTCGGTCGCCAGCCCTCCGGGTGGGCGCGTCGGGGGCCCGGATAGGCTGGCCGTGCTATGGATTCCCGTACCGGTCTGCCAGTTGTCGGCATGGTGGGTGGCGGCCAGTTGGCCCGGATGACCCACCAGGCCGCTATCGCCCTCGGCCAATCACTGCGTGTGCTCGCGACAGCCCCCGACGACGGTGCGGTGCTGGTCGCCGCCGACGTCCAGTACGGCGACCACACCGACCTGGCCGCCCTGCGTACCTTCGCCAAGGGCTGCGACGTCGTCACCTTCGACCACGAGCAGGTGCCCTCCGAGCACATCCGCACGCTTGCGGCGGAGGGGGTGCCCCTGTACCCGCCGGCGGACGCGCTGCTGCACGCCCAGGACAAGCAGGTCATGCGGGAGCGCCTGACCGAGCTGGGTGCCCCCAACCCGGCCTGGCGGCCGGTCGGGGAGCCCGCCGACCTCGTCGGCTTCGGCGAGCAGGTCGGCTGGCCGGTGGTGCTGAAGGCGGCCCGGGGTGGGTACGACGGCCGGGGCGTCTGGATGGTCGACGACGCCACGCAGGCCGCCGAGTTGGCGACCACGCTGCTCGCTGGCGGCACCCGGCTGATCGTCGAGGAGCGGGTGCCGCTGCGGCGGGAGCTGGCCGTGCAGGTGGCCCGTTCGCCGTTCGGTCAGGTGGCCGCGTACCCGGTGGTCGAGACGGTGCAGCGCGACGGCATCAACGTGGAGGTGCTGGCCCCGGCGCCCGGCCTGGACGAGGAGTTGGCGGTCGCCGCCCAGCAGCTCGCCATCGACCTGGCCACGGCGCTCGGTGTGATCGGTCTGCTGGCCGTGGAGCTGTTCGAGGTACGCGACGACGCCGGTCGTCCGGCGATCGTGGTGAACGAGCTGGCGATGCGTCCGCACAACTCGGGGCACTGGACCATCGAGGGTTCCCGGACCTCGCAGTTCGAGCAGCACCTACGGGCCGTGCTCGACTACCCGATGGGTGACACCGCGCTGACCGCCCCGGTGGTGGTGTCGGCGAACGTGCTCGGCGGTGAGCCGGGCGGGATGTCGATCGACGAGCGGTTGCACCACCTCTTCGCCGCCGAGCCGGGGGCCAAGGTGCACCTCTACGGCAAGCAGGTGCGACCTGGCCGCAAGATCGGGCACGTCACGGTGCTCGGCGACGACCTGGACGACCTGCGGGCACGGGCCGCACGGGCCGCGCGTTGGCTGCGCGAGGGGCACGAGTGACACTGGTTTCGCGAACGAGGAGAGGGCCGCAGTGAGCACGGTTGGCTTGATCATGGGCAGCGACTCGGACTGGCCGACCATGCGGGCCGCCGCCGAGGTGCTCGACGACTTCGGCGTTGCCTACGAGGTACGGGTGATCTCCGCGCACCGGACTCCGGTCGCGATGATCGAGTACGGGCGCGACGCCGCCGGCCGGGGCATCCAGGTGATCATCGCGGGGGCCGGTGGTGCTGCCGCGCTGCCCGGCATGGTCGCCTCGGTGACGCCACTGCCGGTGATCGGTGTGCCGGTGCCGCTGAAGCACCTCGACGGCATGGACTCGCTGCTGTCCATCGTGCAGATGCCGGCCGGGATCCCGGTGGCCACCGTGTCGATCGGCAACGCCCGCAACGCCGGCCTGCTCGCCGTACGGATCCTCGGTGCCGCCGACGATGACCTGCGCGCCAAGATGACGACCTACCAGCAGGACCTGGAGAAGCTGGTGGCAACCAAGGAAGCCACCCTCCAAGCAACCCTCCCCTAACCCCGCCCCGCGCCGCCCCGCCCCGCCCCCGCTCCCGCCCCCGCCCCCCGCTCCCGCCCCCGCGATCTTGCACTTCCTGTCGTTGTTATGTGGCTTTCACGCCTTATGCCGCGACACAAAGTGCAAGATCGCGCACGGCCAGCCGGCAGGGTCCGTCCCACCCCGCGAGCCCCGACCTCGACGGGTCGATCATGGGGTTGTGGTGCCCGGAGGGAGGGGGATTGCGGCTTTTGTCCCCCACCACAACTCCATGATCGGCGCGGCTGGAGGCTGGGGCAGAGCCGGGGCAGGCAGCGCGAGTGCGGGCGGGGCGCGGGGCACGACGCCGGCATCGGCGCGGCGGTCGGGACAGCGCGCCCACGGGCCGCCCACGCCCCCGGCCCGCGCCGCTCACGAGCCGCGCTCACTCACCCGGCCTGCGCTGCTCACGAGCCGCGCTCATTCACCCGGCCCGCGCCGCCCACGAGCCGCGCTCACTCACCCGGCCCGCGCTGCTCACGAGCCGCGCTGACTCACCCGGCCCGCGCTGCCACGAGCCGCGCTCACTCACCCGGCCCCGTCACTCACCCCGCCGTGACCCTCCGACTCATCTCATCTCATCTCATGCCGCGTAGCGCGGTCTGCAGGCGTTCCTGGGCGCGGCGGCGGCGTTCGTTGCTCGCGCCGAGCACCAGCAGCAGGATGCCCACCGGGATCAGCGCCAGCCACGGGCCGAGGCTGAACAGGGCGTGGATCGCCGTGATCGCGGTGACTGAGGCGCCGACGATGACCGGGGCCTGCTGCCGACTGGACGAGCCGAAGATCAGCACGGCGACCGCGCCGAGCAGCAGCAGCATCTGCCGTGTCGTGCTGGACTCGGTGGCAAGCACGATCGCAAGTGTCGGCACGAAGGCCGCGACCAGCGCGGGCCCGTACGCGACCCAGCTGCTCATGTCGGGTCGGTGGCGCAGTTCCAGAACTCCGACGAGGAGGGCCAGCGCGGCGAACGGCAGCGTGTATGCCTCGGGAAGCGCCACGTCGGCGACTCGCATCAGGATCCACCACGCGGTGATCTCACAGACCACCACCGCCCAGAACAGGATCCGGCGTTCCACCGGACGGCGGCCGGGTCGGGTCGCCGCCACCCCGAGGACGGCGCCCCAGGCGGCAAGCAGGGCGGCGATGTGCCGGGGCGAGTCGAAGGCGAGGGCCAACGCGATGAGCGCGGCAGCGTAGCCGGTCCACTCCACTGTCGAGGCTTCCCGCTGCGCCTCGGGGCGGCGAAGTCGGGGCAGGGTCGCGGCGAGCACCTGGAGGACCGCGCCGACGGCCAGCACGCCGAAGGCGGACCAGACCGCCGCCAGCCCGGCGACCAGGCCGACGGTGAGCACGAAGAGCTGCGCCATGAGTGAGGCGAAGAGCCAGCCGAGGATGCGGGCCCGCTGGGTGGTGCCGAACAGTGCCGCCACCGCCCCCACCCCGACCGCGCTGCCGAGGGTGAACAGGGTCATCTGCCGGTCGGACAGGCTGCCGGCGAGCCCGGCGCTGCCACCGGCCAGGCCGATGACGAACACCAGCACCCGGGCCAGCCGCAGCGAGCGGGCCCGCTCCACGAGCGGCGGCGGTGGGGTCAGCGCGAGGCCGAGCATCGCGATGGTGAAGACGGAGAGCGCGGCGACGGTGCTGGCGGGCCAGCCCTGACCCAGCGCGATGGGTGCGATCAGCAGCGTGATGGCTGCTCCGGGCAGCACCACCGGCACGGCCCGGGACCGCCGCCCGCCGCTGAACCCGGTGGCCGCCAGCGCGGCGGTCGCGGTGAGCAGCAGCGCGGTCAGCACGTGGGTCGGGTTGACCACGTCCGGCGGTGGGGTGAGCAGCTCCGGCGGCGGGCCCTGCCAGATCCGGGTCAGCGTGCGGTGCGGCTCGACCAGGGCGGCGACAAGTGCGGGTGCGACGGAGGCGAGGGCGAGGGCGGTCGGGAGCGCCGCCGCGGCCAGCGCGCCAGCGGCCGGGTTGACCCGCCACCGTCGTCGCTCCGGGTCGTCCGGCAGCCGACGTAGTGCGCCATCGAGTCGTACCGCCCAGCGTCGGACCGGCTGGGCGGCCCCGGCGGGCGGCACGGTGGCCGCGCGGATCAGCTCGGCCAGCACGCCGAGCAGGGCGGCTGCGGCCGCGTAGACGCCGGCGGCGAGGCCGGTGGGGATGGCGGCGAGGGCGCTGATGGTGGCCCCGCCGACCACCGCCACGCTGACCCAGGGCAGATATTGCGGCACCTGCCGGCGGACCGCGGCCACGGCGGCCAGGCCGAGGCTTGTCGCGGCCAGCGCGGCGGTCAGCACCACCTGCGCCGAGTGCTCGAACTCGGCGGCCAGCGCCGCCACCGCACCGGGGAGGGCGAGCAGGGCGGCACCGATCGCGGCACCACCGATCTGTGCCAGGTGCGGCGGCATCCCCTCGGTGTCGATGTCGTCGACCTGAGGACCGGCGAGGACGCGGGCCAGCGTGGCCACCACCACGCCGATCAGAGCGATGCTGCCCAGCGCCAGGGCCGTCGTCCACGGGCGGACCAGGCCGGCTCCGGCGGCGTGCAGCGCGACGACCCCGGCCACGGTGGCCCGGGACAGCGCGGCGCGCGCCTCCTCCGTGGCCACCGCGGCCATGCCGAACACGGTGGCGACCACTCCACCGACCAGGACCGGCGACCACCAGGTCAGATCGAAGGCGGCCGGCGCGCCGATCGTGGCGAGCACCACCGCCACACCGGAGACGTCCCAGCGCCAGGGTGGTGGTAGCAGGATGCCGGCGGCGAGGGCCAGCAGCGCCAGCGCGACCGGTGCCTGCCAGGTGGCGCCGCCGACGGGTGCGGCCGGCCAGCCGCTCAGGTCGCCCCTCCAGATCGGGCCGGGGGTGGCCAGCACGCCCACCCCACCGCGCACCGCCGACCAGCCGGCGAGTACGCCGATCAGGGCACCGCCGACGGCGAGCCCGAGGATCGGCCCGCGTCGCCACTCCTCCGGCATGCTGCGGGCGGCCACGGCGACCACCAGGAGCAGAGCGGAGGCCACTGCCAGCTGCCCACCCGGGGCGAGTACCGCCCCGATCCGCACCAGCGTGGCGATCAGGGCCGTGGTGACCGCCGCGGCGGCCAGGTCCGAGCCGTCGAGGGTGAGGTCGGCTCGACGGCCGGCGTCGATGGAGGGGGCCAGGAAGAGCAACACCGCCGCGACCAGCAGGAGTGCACCGACCCAGGCGTCGGCGACTGTCGCGCCAGGCGCCCCGAACGCGGCGGCGGTGACCATCAGCGCGCCCAGCCCGGTGCCGACCGAGAGCGGCACGGGGATGCGGCGCTGGGAGACCTGCACGACCGCGGCGTAGCCGAGAGTCACGCACACCGCCAGGAAGCTGGCCGCCAGGACCGGAACGGTCACCTCGCGCAGGCTCGCCGGTGTGGGGGTCGGGTCGCTCGGCATGGTCGCGGCCACGAACGCGGCCACCGCCCCGGGCAGCGCGAACGCGGCGCCACCGGCGGCCCACGCGGTGACCGTGTCGGCGGCGGCCGAGGCGATCCGGATCCGGGGTGCCACCGCGACGAGTGTGCCGGCCAGGAACAGGCTGATCAGGACCGCGGCCGTCAGGGTGGGGCTGGCCAGGCTGGCACCCGCACCGAACAGGCCGACCACGGCCGCCCCGATGGCGTGCGCCAGCGCGGCGCGGTCGGTGCGGGCGGAGAGCCCGATGACCCCGATGCCGATCGCGGTGACCACCATCGGCCAGGGTGCCACCGCCCAGCCGAGACCGAACGAGGCCGGGACGGCGAGCGCGGTCAGCACCGCCCCGGCGACCGCGAACTCCCGCCGGATCTCGGTGGGCAGGGCCAGCACCGCCGCGATGGTGAGCAGGAATGCGGCAGCCGCGAGCTGCCAGGTGGTCGGCCCGACCGCGGCGGCCAGCTCACCCGGGTACCGGCTGAGGTCGGGGTTCCAGGCGGGCAGCGCCGCCCGGACCGGCGCCACCCCGGCGCGCAGCGCGCCGCCGGCGACCACCAGACCGCTGACGGTCAGCGCCACCGCGGAGGCGATCTGTGGGCCGCGTCGGGCGGCCTCCGGGACCGCGCGCACCGCCAGCCCGGTGACGGTGATGACCGCCGCGATCAGCAGCAGCGCCCGGCCGGGCAGCGCCACCGAGGCGACTCGGCTGAGTGCGCCGATCACGGCCAGGGTGACGATGCCGGCCGCCACGTCGGGCAGCGGCGGGCGGCGCAGCACCAGTGCGCCGGCCAGCCCGACCACTGCGGCCAGCAGCAACACCACCCCGGCGCCGGTCGCGGCCGGCACGGTCTCCGCCCGCAGCAGGGCGGTGACCGCGTACGCCAGTGCGACGGCGACGGCGACGGCGTGCAGCAGCCAGGTCAGCTCCCGCAGGCCGGGCACCGGGCGGGTCGGCCGTGGGTCGGCCCTGCCGGCGCTGACGTCGATCAGCTCGGCGGCCTCCTCGGGGTCGCCCTCCGGCCGGCTCTCGGCGTCGCGTTGCCGGGGCGCTGACGGCGCGCTCGGCGATGGCAGGTCCTGCCGGACCTCACGTTCGACGGTCACGCCGGAGCAGGCCAGGCCGAGGTTGACGAGGGCGACCAGGGCCAGCACCAGTGCCCAGCCGCCCGGACCGGTGATGTGGTCGTACGCCAGCAGGGGCAGCACCGGCTGCGCGGCGAGCACGGTGGCGAAGCGGGGGGCGCGCAGACCCGTCCAACCGGCGTACCCGAAGGCGACGGCGGCGGTGACCGCGAAGATCACCCCCGCGAAGACGGTGCCGGAGCCGCCGCCGCCGATCCGGTCCACCGCCCAGAGGGCGTTGCCGGCGAGCGGCACCAGCAGCAGACCGACAGCGGCGATGGTCTCTGCGGTCGAGGTGAGCCCCCGCCGGGCCAGGACCGGTGGGGCGAGCAGCATCAGCACGGTGGCCAGCAGCAGAATGCCGAGCCGGGCCAGCGCGTCCATCGAGCTGGTGGCCACCGCGGCGAAGACCACGGCGGCCACGCCGAGCAGCAGCGCGCCCAGCCCGAGGGGGATGTTCTGCACCTCGCGCGACGAGGCCTCCGGCGGGTGCTCCGGGTCGTCCGCGTCCAGCCAGGTGGCCCGGGTCGGCGGCGGTGGCGGTGGCGGCTCTTCCGGGCCGGACGGGGTGCCCTGCCGGGGCACCCGGGGCGGCGCTCCGGTGGTGGCGGTCGGTGGCCGCCGCCCGGGGCGGCGGCGGAGCACCCGGCGGGGCCGGGTGGCCTGCTTGAGCCGTTCCTCGCTGGCGTGGGCGAGGATGTCCCGCTGGAAGAGCGCGGCCTGCATCTTGGCGGCGATCTGCCGCTGTTCACGCGCGATGGCGGCGTCGCGCGCCTTCATCTCCGCTATCGAACGCTCGATGTCGGCCAGATGCTCGACCCACTGTGGTTGATCTGCCCCACAGTGCGGGCATCGGACGGCCGGCTTGATCTCCCGGCCGCACGAGGAGCATTGAAAGGTCGCCACGACACCCCTCCACCCGCACTGTGGACATCCACTGTCGCAGCATGCCCAAAGCTGGCGCGGATTTCGACTCTTGTCGGCGGGTCCGGGGCAAACAACGACACCGGCCGGCCGTCGAGACGCTCGATGGCCGGCCGGTGCGCGTCGGTGTCGTCAGGGGCGACCCATGCCCCGGTACTCCCAGCCCGCCTGGGTCCACAGTGCGGGGTCGAGGCAGTTGCGGCCGTCGACGACCTTGCGGCCCTTGACCAACTCGCCGAGGGCTACCGGGTCGGCGTTGCGGAAGTCGGCCCACTCGGTGAGGACACAGACCAGGTCGGCGTCGCTGACCGCCTCGTTGATGCTGCTCTCGTAGGTCAACTCGGGGACCGCACGGCGGGCGTTCTCGGTGCCCTGCGGGTCGTACACGTGCACGTCGGCGCCGGCCTTCTGCAACAGCGCGGCGACGGCGAGCGCCGGGGCGTCGCGGACGTCGTCGGTGTTGGGTTTGAAGGTGGCACCGAGCACGGCGATCCGGGTGCCGGAGAAGTCCGGGCCGGCCGGGCCGGAGCGGCGGCCGAGGAGGTCCGCGGCGAGCTGGAGCACCCGGGTACGCCGACGCAGGTTGATCAGGTCGACCTCGTGCAGGAAGCGCAGCGCCTCACCGGCGCCCAACTCCTGGGCGCGGGCCTGGAAGGCTCGGATGTCCTTGGGCAGGCAGGCCCCGCCGAAGCCGAGGCCGGCCTGGAGGAACCGGTTGCCGATCCGCGGGTCGTAGCCGATCGCGCGGGCCAACTGGGTGACGTCGCCGCCGGACGCCTCGCAGACCTCGGCCATCGCGTTGATGAAGGAGATCTTGGTGGCCAGGAAGGCGTTCGCGGCGACCTTGACCAGCTCGGCGGTGGAGAAGTCGGTGACCACCAGGGGGACCTCGCGGTCCTCCGTGGCGGCCAGGTCGAACACGCCCTTGTGCGCGGCGTAGAGCATGCCGTTGGCCCACTCGCTCTTGACGCCGACAACGATCCGGTTGGGCCGCAGGACGTCGTCGACGGCGAAGCCCTCCTGGAGGAACTCGGGGCTCCACGCCACCTCGACGTCCAGGTCGTCGGGGGTGTGCTTGCCGACGAGCTGCTCGACCCACTCGGCGGTGCCGACCGGCACGGTGGACTTGCCGACGATCAACGCCTTGCGGGTCAGGTGCTGCGCGAGGCTGGTGACCGATGCCTCGACGTACGACAGGTCTGCGCCCATGCCGTCGGCCCGCTGCGGGGTGCCGACGCAGATGAAGTGCACGTCACCGAAGTCCGCCGTCTCGGCGATGTCGGTGCTGAACCGGAGCCGGCCGGCGGCCAGGTTGCGCCGGAGCAGCTCGTCCAGGCCGGGCTCGTGGATCGGCACCTGGCCGGCGTTCAGCATGGCGATCTTGTCGGCGTCGACGTCGAACCCGAGTACCTCGTACCCCAGTTCCGCGTAGCAGATGGCGTACGTCGCACCGAGGTAACCGGTCCCCAGGAACGTCACCCGCGGCCGGGGTGCGCCTGAGGGCGGTGTCACCGCGGCGATGGCGGGGGTCGGCTGGATGGTGGGGTAGGGGATCGTCACGCCTGTCTTCTCCGCTCGCACTGGCGCCGCTTCGTCGCGTCGCATTCTGCTGCGGCGCCTGGGCGGGGCACCGGAGGGTGGCTCACTGTCTCGGTCTCCATCATCGCCCAGCGCGTTGGGTGCACCATCTTGCCCGTACCTACGCGCCGGTAACATCACCTGAACTGCAGTCGCTAGTCTTCAGTCTGCGCGGTCGGCGGTCAGGAGTCGTCACAGACTGCGCATGATAGTGGTGAAGGGGAGGGCCGAGATGGCCGCAGGGGAGTCGTTCGACGTCTACCGGTTGCCCGAGGAGCACGAGGCGATCCGGGAAGCGGTGCGTGCGGTCTGCGCCGCGAAGGTGGCTCCGCACGCCGCCGAGGCCGACGAGACCGGGGAGTTCCCCAAGGCGTCCTACGACGCGCTGCGCGCGGCCGACTTCCACGCCCCGCACGTCCCCGAGGAGTACGGCGGCGCGGGCGCGGACGCGCTGGCCACCGCCATTGTGATCGAGGAGGTGGCCCGCGCCTGTGCCTCCTCCTCGCTGATCCCGGCGGTGAACAAACTCGGCACGATGCCGCTGCTGTTGTCCGGTTCCGCCGACCTCAAAGCTCGTTACCTGACCCCGGTCGCGGCCGGTGACGCGATGTTCTCGTACTGCCTCTCCGAGCCGGAGGCGGGCAGCGACGCGGCGTCGATGACCACCAGGGCTGTGCGTGACGGGGATCACTGGGTGCTCAACGGCGTGAAGCGGTGGATCACCAACGCCGGCGTGTCGGAGTTCTACACGGTCTTCGCCGTCACCGACCCGTCTGCCCGGTCCCGGGGCATCTCCGCCTTCGTGGTCGAGAAGTCCGATCCCGGGGTGAGCTTCGGCGCGCCGGAGAAGAAGCTCGGCATCAAGGGCTCGCCCACCCGCGAGGTCTACCTCGACAACGTGCGGATCCCGGCCGACCGGATGATCGGCGCGGAGGGCACCGGCTTCGCGACCGCGATGAAGACCCTGGACCACACGCGGGTCACCATCGCCGCGCAGGCCGTCGGGATCGCGCAGGGCGCGCTCGACTACGCGAAGGGGTACGTGACCGAGCGCCGGCAGTTCGGCAAGGCGGTCGCCGAGTTCCAGGGGATCCAGTTCATGCTCGCCGACATGGGGATGAAGCTCGAGGCGGCCCGGCAGCTCACGTACGCGGCCGCGGGCAAGTCGGAGCGGGGCGACGCGGATCTCACCTACTTCGGCGCGGCGGCGAAGTGCTTCGCCTCCGACGCCGCCATGGAGATCACCACGGATGCGGTGCAGCTGCTCGGTGGCTACGGCTACACGCGGGACTACCCGGTCGAGCGGATGATGCGGGACGCCAAGATCACTCAGATCTACGAGGGCACCAACCAGGTGCAGCGGATCGTCATGGCGCGGCAACTGCTCAACGGCTGAACAGCTGGGTCCAGGTCCGGTGGGTGAAGCGCCAGCCGGCGTCGGTACGCGCGAACCGGTCGTGGTCCTCTCCGACCACCCACGGGGTGGTGATCGGTCGGCCGTCGGCATCGTTGAGGTACACCGTGAGCACGGTGACGCCCTCGGCGGTGTCGCGGCCGTCGGTATCGGCGCCGGTGGCGACGAACCGCATGTTCGACGCCAGGTGCCGGATACCGGGGTACGGGTTGTTCCGGTCGAGTTCCTCGCCCCAGGCGCGGATCGCGTTGCGGCCCTGAGCGGGTTGGCCGAGGTCGAGGACGCCGTCGTCGACGAAGAGTTCGTGCAGGGTGCCGGCCTGTCCGGCGTCGACCCGCCAGGCGCTCTCCTCGACGAGCCGGGACAGGCTCAGGTGATCGGCGTCGCTGACGAGTCCCGGCAGGGAAGCGCCTTGTTGGGTCATGTCATCCACCACATCTGCTCTGCTGCTCCGACGAGCACGTCAACACGATCCTAGAAGCGGAACGAACTGCGCATAGCGACAACATGCGAGCGGGGCGGGTCTCGCTCGCGGACGTCGCCGTGGAGTGACTCCCCACACATCGGGAACGTCGTGAGCCCGAAGGGTGTTGGCGAGCGAAGTGACGAAGAAGTTGGTGGATAAGACCGGACACGGTTCCGCCGTCGCAGACGAGGTGCTGCCCGGCGACCTGATGACGAACCGCCAGCGGGCACAGCTCGTTCTTGTGCTTGGCGCCCTGATCGCGATCGGGCCGCTGACCATCGACATGTACCTACCCGCGCTACCCGCCATCACGGCCGGCCTGCAGACCACCGAGACCGCTGTGCAGTTGACGCTGACCGGCACGCTCGTCGGTCTCGCGTTGGGCCAACTGCTGATCGGGCCGCTCTCCGACGTGGTCGGGCGGCGCATGCCGCTGCTGGCTGGCCTGGCCGCGCACATCGTGGCCTCCGTGCTGTGCGTCTTCGCACCCAACATCGCGATACTCGGCGGTCTGCGCGTACTGCAGGGGCTCGGCGTCGCCGCCGCCACAGTGGTCGCGACGGCAGTGGTCCGCGACCTGTTCAGCGGTGCCTCCTTCGCCCGGATCTTCTCCCGGCTGATGCTCGTCATGGGCCTGGCGCCCATCCTCGCCCCGACGCTCGGCAGCGGCCTGCTGAGCTGGACCGACTGGCGCGGTGTCTTCGCGGCGCTCGCGGTTCTCGGCGCGCTGCTGATCGTCGTGGCAGCGGTCCGGCTCCCGGAGACCCTGCCGGTGACGCGGCGGCGGCACGGTGGGGTGAGCGCCACCCTCCGCGACTACCGGGGGTTGCTCAACGACCGGGCGTTCGTCGGCCTGGTGCTGGTCGCCGGGCTGGCGATGGCGGCCCTGTTCGCGTACGTCTCGGGGTCGTCGTTCGTGCTCCAGCAGGAGTACGGCCTCGACGAGCAGCAGTTCGGCATCGCCTTCGGGGCCGGCGCGGTGGGCCTGATCGGGGCCACCCAGTTCAACGTGCGGCTGCTGCGCCGCTACACCCCGCAGCAGATCCTGGTCAGCGCCCTGGTCGCCGGAACGGCCGCCGGTCTGCTGCTTGTCATGTTCGCGGCGACCGGTTTCGGTGGTTTGGGCACCCTGCTCGCGTCACTGTGGCTGGTCCTGGCCGCCGCCGGCCTCGCCCTGCCGAACGCGCCGGCCCTGGCCATGAGCCGGCACAGCGAGGCTGCCGGCACCGCCGCGGCGCTGCTCGGCGCGGTGCAGTTCGGCATCGGTGCGCTGTCGGCGCCACTTGCCGGTCTGTTCGGCACCGGGAGCGTACCGATGGCGATCGTCATCGCGGGCGGCATGGCCGCCGCGCTGGTCGTCATGCTCCTCGTCGTGCCCCGCGCCAGCCTCGGCACGGTCGAGGGGGACCTGGCGGTCGCGCTGCACTAGCCCAGAAGAGACGAAAGGGGCGGGCCGGTCCACCCGGCCCGCCCCGACGATCAGCGGATCTCGGTGGTGGTGTCGTCCTCGGGGCGCGGCTGCCCGCGCGGTGGGGCGGACCAGGGTGACTCGCCACCCACCCGGCGGGGCAACGGTTCGGTGGGCGTCGAGTCGGCCGGGTAACCCAGGGTGAGGGGCGCGGTGTCGCGTTCCGCGGGCGCGGGGGCCGGCCAGTCGGTCAGGGTGAAGTCGTCGGTGCGGGGGCCTCCGTCAGACGCGGGGGTGGGTGCCGGGGCGGGCTCGATCGTCCGGTTCGGCCACTGCCGCCACCGCTGCTGGCTGAAGGTCGCCATCAGCAGCAGGAGGCCGACCAGGAAGAGGGTGCCGTTCTCCACTGGCAGCCGCAGCGGTAGCGGGTCGCCGAACACCTTCCACTCGTGGGGGATCGCGTCGCGCACCGAGAAGGGTGCCACGAACATCCCGACGTACGGGGTGACAAGCAGCGCCCCGGCCACCAACGGGCCCAGCGGCGAGAAGCGCAGCGTGCCGAGCAGGCCCAGCAGGACACCGCCGACACCGAGGTACACGGCCGGCTCGATCAGGTTGGCGGTGTTGAACGTGCCGATCTCCACCCAGCGGTCGACCGTCCGGCTCGACCCGTCCTGCCCCAGTGTGACCAGCACCCAGGTGATGGGCGCCACCACCAGCCCGGCGAGGAAGCTCCAGAGATGTCGCATCCGCGCACCGTACCGTTTCCGTCATGACTGAGCACCTCTCCGCCGCTCCCATCGGCAAGCCGACGTCGTACTCACGCGTCACTCTCAGCAAGATCATGACGGCGGTGGACGTCAACCTCTACGGCACCGTGCACGGCGGGGTTCTGATGAAGTTCGTGGACGACGTGGCCGGGGCCGCCGCCGCCCGACACAGCGGCGGAACCGCGGTGACCGCGGCGATCGACGAGATCGTCTTCTCCGAGGCGGTCCGGGTCGGTGACCTCGTGCACGCGCACGCCCAAGTCAACTGGACCGGCCAGACCTCGATGGAGGTGGGCGTGCGGGTGGTCGCCGAACGGTGGGACTCGGCCGAGGACGCGCCGGTGCGGGTGGCCACCGCATATCTGGTGTTCGTCGGTGTGGACGTGGGCGGCGCGCCGCGGGCGGTCCGCCCGGTGCTGCCGGAGACGGCGGAGGACGAGCGCCGCTACAAGGAGGCGGAGATCCGCCGAGCGCACCGCCTCGCCCGCCGCCGTGCCATCCAGGCCCACCGGGCGGGCTGACCCACATCGGGTGGTGGGTCGGAGTGTGGGACGGGCACGCGTCGGTCGGCCTACCCGGTGCGCAGAATGGCGCTTCGAGGTAGGGCAAGATGGCGCCACGGCCCAGTCACAGTGTCGTGTCGGGCCAGGGGGAGGGTGGAGCAGTGGGTGACATGCTGTGGGCGCCGCCGGCGGACGTCCGTGAGCGCTCCCGGATCGGCGCCTACCTGCGCTGGCTGTCGGAGCACCGAGGGTTGGACTTCGCCGACTACGACGCCCTGTGGCGCTGGTCCACCACCGACCTGGACGGGTTCTGGCGCTCGATCTGGGACCACTTCGAGGTGATCGCGCACACCCCGCCGACCGCCACCCTGGCCGAGCGGGGGATGCCCGGCGCCCGGTGGTTCCCCGGCGCCACCCTCAACTACGCGGAGAACGTGCTGCGGATGCCGGGTCGGGCCGACGACGACCCGGTGGTGATCGCCCACGGGCAGACCCGTCCGCCGGTCACGCTCACCGCCGGTGAGCTGCGCGAGCAGGTCCGCCGGGTGTCGGCTGGGCTGCGCCGGCTCGGCGTGACCGCCGGTGACCGGGTGGCGGCGTACGCCCCGAACATCACCGAGACGTACGTGCTGCTGCTGGCCACCGCCGGCCTGGGCGCGATCTTCTCGTCCTGCGCGCCCGAGTTCGGCACCCGCAGTGTCACCGACAGGTGGCAGCAGATCGAGCCGACCGTGCTCGTCGCCGTGGACGGCTACCGGTACGGCGACAAGCCGGTGGACCGGCGAGCCGAGGTCGCCGCGATCCGGGCCGCCCTGCCGTCGCTGCGCCACACCGTCAGCATCGGCTACCTCGACCCGACCGGCCCCGTGCCGGAGGGTGCGCTGAGCTGGGAAGATCTGGCCGCGCCCACCGACGAGCCGTTGACGTTCACGCCGGTGCCGTTCGACCACCCGCTCTACGTGCTCTACTCGTCGGGGACCACCGGGCTGCCGAAGGCGATCGTGCACGGCCACGGCGGCATCCTGCTGGAGCATCTGAAGATGCTCGCCCTGCACCACGACCTGGGCTCGGCCGACAGGTTCTTCTGGTTCACCACCACCGGCTGGATGATGTGGAACTTCCTGGTCTCCGGCCCGGCGGTCGGCGCGGCCATCGTGCTCTTCGACGGCAACCCTGCGGTCCGGGCGGAGCCCGGCCAGCCGGCTCTTCGGGCGGAGCCCGGCCGGCCGGCTGAGCCCGACCTCGGCGGGCTGTGGCGGCTGGCGGCGGAGACCGGCACCACGTACTTCGGCACCTCCGCGCCGTACCTGTTGGCCTGCCGCAAGGCCGGGTTGGTCCCCCGGGAGGTCGCCGATCTGTCGGCGCTGCGCGGCGTGGGTTCCACCGGCGCGCCGCTGCCCGCCGAGGGCTTCCGCTGGGTGTACGAGACCGTCGGCGACCGCCTCCAGCTCCAGTCGCTCTCCGGTGGCACCGACGTGTGCACCGGGTTCGTCGGCGGAGTGCCGCTGCTGCCGGTGTACGCCGGTGAGATCGCCTGCCGGGCGTTGGGCGCCAAGGTGGAGGCGCGCTCCGCCGACGGCACGCCTGTCATCGGCGAGCTGGGCGAGCTGGTGATCACCGAGCCGATGCCGAGTATGCCTGTCGGTTTCTGGAACGACCCGGACGGCACCCGCTACTCCGAGGCGTACTTCGACGTCTACCCGGGAGTCTGGCGGCACGGCGACTGGATCACCATCAACGAGCGAGGTGGTTGCGTGATCACCGGGCGCTCCGACGCCACCCTCAACCGCGGTGGGGTACGGCTCGGCACCGCCGAGTTCTACTCGGTCGTCGAAGGGCTCGACGAGGTGCTCGACTCGGTCGTCGTGCACCTGGAGGACGGCGAGGGTGGCGCCGGCGAGCTGCTGCTCTTCGTGGTGCTGGCCGAGGGTCTGGAGTTGGACGACCCGATGCGCACGAAGATCTGCCGTGAACTGCGGACGGCGCTCTCACCACGGCACGTGCCCGACGAGATCCATCAGGTGCGTGCGGTGCCCCGTACCCTCTCGGCGAAGAAGCTCGAGGTGCCGGTCAAGAAGATCCTCACCGGCACCCCGGTCGACCAGGCCGCAGCCAAGGGCGCCCTGGCCAACCCCGAGTCCCTGACCGCCTTCGCCGTCCTGGCCCAGTCCCGCCCCCAAACCTGACCCCGCCCGCCCGCCCGCGCTCCGTCGATCTTGCACTTTCTGTCCCGACATACGGGGCAACCCATGCATACCGGCAACCGAAACCGCAAGATCGCCGGAGCGCCGGAGCGCCGGAGCGCCGGGGTTGAGGTCAGGGAAGGGTGTGGGTGACCCTTTCGGTGTCCTGACGGGCGGCCAGGCGGGCGGGGTCCTGGTTGGCGCAGAGGACCACGGTGGCGGCTCGGGTCAGCGGGGCCAGCAGCCAGTCGACCGGGTCGGGGTGCCGGGCGGCGTCGACGAGGATCCGCGCGCCCGGATCGATGCCCAACTCGGTGGCGCGGGCCTCGGCCCGGGCCAGCAGGTGCGCGTCGGTGGGGCCTGGACCGGATTGCGGCGTGAAGTGGTCGCCGTGTCCGCGTACCTCGACGACGTAGTCGGCGAACCCGGGCGGCACCTGCCGTAGCGGGGCGGCGAGCGGGGCCAGCCCGAGTGCGTACCGCTCGTCGGCGGACCAGGACTGCGCCTCGTCGAACTGGTCGGCGGCGGCGAAGAGCACGCCCACGTCGCCCGGCGTGTCGACGACGCCGAGCTTGGCCGACCAGCAGCCCAGCAGCACCGCCGCGGTCTGCCAGTGCGGCGGCAGCAGCACGCCGGCCGGGGTGCCGGGGGCGAGGCCCACCTCGTCGACGAGGAGGTTTGCGGTCTTCGACACCCAGTTCGCCAGGGTGGCGCCGGACAGTTCGGTGCGGTCACCGCTCGCGTCGTCGTACCAGGTGAGCAGCGGTCTGGTCGGGTCGGTCGCGATCGCATCGGCGAAGACCCGGGCAATATTGTCGGCCATCGGCGCGAACGATACGCCCCCGCCGGCCGTACTCGATGGCGATGACAAGTCGGCGTACCGTCGGGTCGCAGTCAGCGCCGCCCCCACGCTCCGGCGTAGGCTTGGCCCCCGGAGTGTTTTTCCCCACAGTCCCGCCAGCGCAAGGAGTCGCCCCGTGACCGCCGGTCGCCCGCCCCGCGTGCTCATCGACGCCACGAGTGTCCCCGCCGACCGTGGTGGTGTCGGTCGCTACGTCGACGGTCTGCTCGGTGCCCTCGGCAAGGTGTGCGGGTCGGGGGTGGAGCTGGCGGTGGTCAGCCTCCGCACCGACCTGGAGCGTTACACCCGGATGCTGCCCGGCGCGGAGATCATCCCCGCCCCGGCCGCCGTGGCCCACCGTCCGGCCCGGCTCGCCTGGGAGCAGACCGGCCTGCCGCTGCTCGCCCAGCAGGTGGGCGCGCAGGTGCTGCACTCGCCGTTCTACACCTGCCCGCTGCGGGCCGGTTGCCCGGTCACGGTCACCGTGCACGACGCGACGTTCTTCACCGAGCCGGAGCACTACGACAAGTCCCGCCGCACGTTCTTCCGCAGCGCCATCAAGACCTCGCTGCGCCGCGCCGACCGGGTGATCGTGCCCAGCAAGGCCACCCGGGACGAGCTGATCCGGCTCCTCGACGCCGACCCGACGCGGATCGACGTGGCCTACCACGGTGTCGACCAGGCCGCCTTCCACGCTCCCACCGAGGAGGAGAAGGCCCGTGTCCGCGCCCGGCTGGGGCTCGGCAACAGCAGCTACGTCGCGTTCCTCGGGGCCAAGGAGCCGCGCAAGAACGTCCCCAACCTGATCCGTGGGTGGGCGCGGGCGGTGGCCGACCGGTCCGACCCGCCGGCCCTGGTGATCGCCGGTGGGCAGGGGCACGACGACGACATCGACCGTGCGGTGGCGGAGGTGCCGTCGCACCTGCGCCTGCTGCGTCCCGGCTACCTGCGCTACGCCGACCTGCCCGGTTTCCTCGGTGGGGCTCTGGTCGCCGCGTACCCGTCCTATGGCGAGGGGTTCGGGTTGCCGATCCTGGAGGCGATGGCGTGCGCCGCCCCGGTGCTGACCACGCCCCGGCTCTCGCTGCCCGAGGTGGGCGGCGACGCGGTCGCGTACACCTCGGAGGACCCGGAGCAGATCGCCACCGACCTGGGCGCGCTGCTCGACGACGAGCAGCGGCGGTTGTCGCTGGCGAAGGCGGGGTTCGACCGGGCCAAGGAGTTCACCTGGGCGTCCAGCGCCGAGGTGCACATCGCCGCCTGGAGTCGCGCCCGCGCCTGACCCTCCGTGTCGCTGCCGGTGACCCGGGCCACTTCCGGCAGGTACGTCGGGCATGATGTGCGGATGCTCTATGCGGTCATTCCGGCAGGTGGCAGTGGCACGAGGTTGTGGCCGTTGTCCCGCGCCGGCCATCCCAAGTTCCTCCACCCGCTGACCGGCACCAGCGCCTCGCTACTCCAGGCGACTGTGGAACGGCTCGCGCCGCTGACCACACCGGATCGAACCCTTGTGGTCACCGGGGCCGCGCACGTCACGGCTGTGGCACGGCAGCTGACCGTGCTGCCGGAGGAGAACATCCTGGTCGAGCCCTCTCCACGGGACTCCTGCGCGGCGATCGCGCTGGCCGCCGCGGTGATCGCGACCCGCGACCCGAACGCGGTGATGGGCAGCTTCGCCGCCGACCACCTGATCCGCGACCCGGACAGCTGGGTCTGCACCGTCCAGGAGGCGGTCCGCGGCGCCGAGCAGGGCATGCTGATGACCGTCGGGATCACCCCGACCCGCGCGGAGACCGGCTACGGCTACCTGGAGACCGGCGATCCGACCGAGGGTGTGCCGTGGCGGCCGGTGGCCGAGTTCAAGGAGAAGCCGGGCGCCGAGGTCGCCGAGGCGTACGTCAGTTCCGGCCGGCACCTGTGGAACGCGAGCATGTTCGTGTGGCGGGTGGACGTCTTCCTCGCCGAGCTTGCCCGCCAGCAGCCGGCGCTGCACGCCGGCGTCGCCGCGATCGCCGCCGCCTGGGGCACCCCGGAGCAGGACGAGGTCCTGGGCGCGATCTGGCCGACCCTGCCGAAGATCTCCGTCGACTACGCGGTGATGGAGGGCGCGGCCACGGCGGGTCGCGTCGCGACGGTGCCGGGCGACTTCGGCTGGAACGACGTCGGTGACTTCCACACCCTCGGCGACGTGCTGCCGGCCGACGAGGCGAACAACGTGGTGCTCGGCACGGAGGCCAAGCCTGGCGTGCTGCTGCGGGACAGCAGCAACCTCGTGGTCGTGCCGCAGTCGGGCCGGTTGGTGGCCGTCCTCGGCCTGCGCGACCTGATCGTCGTGGACACCCCGGACGCGGTGCTGGTCTGCCCGCGTGACCGGGCGCAGGACGTCAAGGCCCTTGTCGACGAACTCAAGGGGCGAGGCGAAGAGGCATACGTCTGAGGGCCGCGAGGGCCGGTGCGACAAGTTGAACGGTTCCACCGGCCAACGGCTCGGGCAGTTGGTCCGGTGGGAACCAGCCCAGCGCCTCGGCTTCGTCGCTGACCTGCTCCACCGCCGAGGGCGGTGCGAGCACGGCGAACCGGATGTCGTGGTGCGCCGAGCCGCCCTGGCACTGCACCTGGTGCACGTCCAGGTCGATCGGCACCGGGTCGATGCGCAGGCCGGCGATCCCGGACTCCTCGGTGGCCTCGCGGAGCGCGGCGGCGACCACCGTCTCGTCGGTCGGTTCGCAGTGCCCGCCGAGCTGCACCCAGCGCCCGAACTTGCCGTGCAGGCAGAGCAGCACCCGGGAGCCGGTGGAGTCCAGCACCAACGCGCTTGCGGTGACGTGCCCCGGGCGGTGTTGCCGGCTCATCGCGACCGGGCCGGCGGCGAGCAGCGCGAGGGTCCGGTCCCGCGCGCTGGCCGCGCCGGGGCTGGTGGGCTGCCAGCCCTCAAGCAACGCGGTGGCGTCGGCGTGCAGCGTCGCGTACGCCTCGGGGTCGGTCGGGTGGGGGATCGGTCCGGTGATCACGGTGTCGGGCACCCCGTCACTGTACGAGCGTGTGCTCCGGACGTTCGCCCACCACGACGGCTGGGTGTGCGTCTTCGGCTCGAAGGCGGGGGCGGGATGACCGGACGGCACCTCCGCGGAGCAAGGGCCGCAGACCCTCGTGGTGCCGTCCGATCACCGGGGCCTCCCCGGTCCCGGTGCCCCCGGCCGCACAGGCGTTCTGGACGCGTGGCGCCGTGTTCGGGCATGGGAAGCATGACGAACCGGCCCGGGAGGCGTCGAGGTTTTTCAGTCCAGACTTAAAGATGGAGATTACTGCCGGCCAGGTACAGTCGAATCGTCGTCCGGCATCCCCCTGCCGGCGACACAGGAGCGCTCCATGCTGAAGATCCACTTTTCTGGGGAGGACATCCTCCGGACCCGGGTGGCGCCGGCGGCTGACCCGGTCTGGGAGCTGGTCCTCAGCCTGCACGTGCTACGCGGCCGCACCCGTGACCCGTTGACGGCCAACTGGCGACGCAGCGTTGCCCGGGATCTGCGCCAGGACGCCTCCTCCGAGCAGCTCCGGTTGCTCTTCGCCCTGAGCCCGCCGCGCGGCTACTTCCCCGACTTCCTCACCCCGTACGCCAGCGTCGAGGGCTTCGAGGCCGGGCTTGACGCGCTCCGCCGTACGCCCGCCGAGCTGCTGCACCGTGACCTGAGCGTGCTGGCCGCCGAGAACCAGCTGCCCTCCTCGGCGGCGGCGCTGGCCCGGGGCGAGGTGGCGGTGCTGCACCACCTGGCCGAATCGATGGAGCAGTACCGATCGTTGGCGATCAGCCCGTACTGGAATCGGATCCAGGCAGCGGTGGCGGCGGACCGTGCGCGACGGGCGCGGGCGCTGCTCGACGGCGGTGTCGAGGGTCTGCTCACCAGCCTCCGCCCGGCGATGCGGTGGGAGAGCGGGGTGCTGGAGGTCCGCAACTACCCGCACAGCCGGGAGCTGCACCTCGACGGCCGAGGGCTGCTGCTGGTGCCGTCGTTCTTCTGCGCGGCCACTCCGGTCGCGCTGCTCGACCCGGCGCTTCCGCCGGTGCTCGTCTACCCGGTGGATCGGCTCGGCGCGCTGGTGTCCGCCGATGCCGGCACCGCGTCCAGCGCCGCCCGCGACTCACTCGCCGCGCTGCTGGGTCGCACCAGGGCGGCGGTCCTGGAGGCCAGCGACGAGGGCTGCACCACCGGTGAGGTCGCCCGCCAGCTCAACATCTCACCGGCGGCGGCGAGCCAGCACGCCACGGTGCTACGCAACGCTGGCCTGCTGGTCAGCCACCGGGAACGCAACAGCGTGCTGCACACGCTGACCCCGCTGGGCCGGGCCATGCTCGACGCGTGACCCGGCCGTCGGGCGCAGGTGCCCGCCCCGCCTTCGGCTACAGGGCGAGCGCCCACGCCGCTCGGGTTACAGGGCGA
Organism: Micromonospora sp. NPDC003944; assembly: GCF_053605225.1. Lineage (NCBI taxonomy): Bacteria > Bacillati > Actinomycetota > Actinomycetes > Micromonosporales > Micromonosporaceae > Micromonospora > Micromonospora sp. NPDC003944. The sequence continues at coordinate 36,880 of NZ_JBSGIV010000013.1, read as the reverse complement.
GCGCGGCGCTCGCCGGGCTGCCCGGCGGTGGCGGCAGCAGGGTCGACCCGATGCCCTCGGCGGCCAGGGCGACGCGCAGCCGGTGCAGGTCGGCACCGAAGCGGACCAGACCGATCGGTTCGACGGGAGTCGGGGCCGAGCCGAGCAGCAGGTCGGCGCCGTCCGGCCAGCCGGGCATCTCGGCGACCAGGCCGGCGCGTACCTCGGCTTCGTCGATCAGGGTGAAGACCGTGCCGGGGGCGACCACCTCGGCGACCGCGTCGATCGCCCGTCGTACCGCGGTCGGGTCGGCCGGCGTCGGGCCGGGACCGTCGCCCAGGGTGGCGGCGTCAGCCAGCCCCGCGGCGCGGGCCTCGGCGGTACCGAGCGAGAACAGGTCCTGTGTCGCGTCACGGACCAACACCCGCGCGCCACCGGCGTCATCCGGGTCGGTGGCGGGCAGGTAGCCCCGCACCACCGCGACGGGGACCTGGTCGCACTTGCCCTTGATCAGCTCGCCGGCACCCGCCAGCTCGTCGACCACGGCCATCTGGGTCAACTGCAACTCGTTGCCGTACGGGTCGATCTCACCTCGGTGGTCACGGATGGCGGGCATCCCGGCCACACCGAGCGCCACGTCGGTGAGCCCGTTGCGCCACGGCCGGCCCATCGTGTCGCTGATGATCACGGCCACGTCCAGGTCGTAGCGCTCCCGCAGCGCGTCGCGCAGAGCCCGCGCCGAGGCGTCCGGGTCGGCCGGCAGCAACACCAGTTGGGTCTTGTCCACGTTCGACGCGTCGATCCCCGCCGAGGCCATCACGAAACCGTGATGTGTCTGCACGATCCGGGTCGCCCCCCGGGTGGCGACCACCCGCGCGGTCTCACCGGCGAGAACCTCGTCCCGTGCGGCCAGCCGTTCCGGCCCGTCCGCAGGCACGTCGACCAGTCGCCCCTCCGCCTTGGAAACGATCTTGCTGGTCACCACAAGCACGTCACCGTTGCGCAACCACGGCGCAGCGGTCGCGATCACCGCGGTCAGGTCGTCACCCTCGGTCACGTGACCGATGCCGAGCACCGGCAGAATCTCCAGCCTCACGTCAACTCCACCGCGGCGCGGACCATGGCCGCCGTCGCCGCCTCGTCGGTCATCCGCAGCGGCACCGCGCGGACCGTCACCTCGGGCACCACCGTTCCCGCGTCCTCCTCGGCCACCAGCCAACCGTCGAGCAGGCCGCCGCTGGCCCGGCCGCCGTAGAGGCGACCCACACCCGCCGCGCTGCACTCGACGCCGAGCACCGCCAGACAGCGGTCGGCCATCCCCCGGACCGGCGCGCCGCCGATGATCGGGGAGACGCCCACCACCGGTGCCGGGCCGTCCGCCACGGCCTCACGCAGCCCGGGTACGGCCAGCACCGGCGCGACGCTCACCACCGGGTTGCTCGGTGCGATCAGCACCAGGTCGGCCGAGGCGATCGCGTCAAGCACTCCCGGTGCCGGCTTCGCCGACTCCGCGCCGACGAACACGAAACGGTGCGTGGCGATGTCGGCCCGGTACCGTACCCACCATTCCTGGAAGTGGATCGCCCGCTGCCCCTGGTCGTCCTCCACCACGGCGTGAGTCTCCAGGCGGTCGTCCGTCGCCGGCAACAGGCGTACGCCCGGCTCCCAGCGGCTGGCCAGTGCCTCGGTCACCGCGCTCAACGGGTAACCGCCGTTGAGCATGGTGCTGCGGACCAGATGGGTGGCGATGTCCTTGTCACCCAGGCCGAACCAGGTCGGCTCCGCCCCGTACGCGGCCAGCTCCTGCTTGACCGTCCAGCTCTCGCCGACCCGACCCCAGCCCCGTTCCGGGTCGGCTCCCCCGCCGAGCGTGTACATGACGCTGTCCAGGTCGGGGCAGATCTTCAACCCGTGTAACCACAGGTCGTCGCCGACGTTGACCACGGCGGTCACCTCCGCGCCGACATCACGGGCGTACGCCCGGACCCCGAGCAGGAAGCGGGCGCCGCCGATGCCGCCGGCCAGAACCACGATGCGCATGTCGACCATCCTCGCGCACGTGACGCCTCCGATCCGTGGGTGGCCCGGGAGACTAGGCTCACGTGCGCCCTGTCCGTTCATGCCCCGAGGGGGAGCTCGTGACCAGCCCCGCCGAGCCAGCGTCCTCCGATGCGACGCAGGCCCGCCAGCTGACCAAGCCACTACGTGAGCTCGCCGCGCTCGCGCTGCTCGGTGCCAACGCCGTGTTCCTGTTCGTGGGCCTGCTCCGGCTGATCACCCCGAACGGCTCCTCCACGGGTCGTGCCGGCGACGCCTTCGGCACGTTCATCGGGGTGGAGGCGGTGGGCCTCCCACTGCTGGCGGTGCTGCTGGCCACGCACATCTCGCCGGTGCTGCCGAAGGCCAAGCTGATCACGCAGGCAGCTCTCATCGAGTACGCGGTGAGCGCCATCTTCGGCACGCTGACCACGCTGATCTGGACGGTGGGCCGGCTGGCCGAGGCCGAGGTGCTCGACGCGCTGCTCGGTGTGCTCACCCGCTTCGCCTGGATGGTGATCTTCGCCATCGCCGCGTGGGTCGTCTACACCATCTGGCGCGCCCACTACTACGTGCCGCGGCCCAAGCCCCAACCCGGCATGTACGGCCAGCCCGGTCAAGCCCCGTCAGGCTGGCCGCACCAGCAGGGCGGGTGGCCGGCCCCGGGTCAGCCCGGTAGCCAGCCGCAGGGCGGTTGGCCCACGCCCGGCCAGCCCGGCGGTTACCCGCAGGCCGGTCAACCGGGCGGTTACCCGCAGGCCGGCCAGGCCGGCCAGTACGGCCAGCAGTCGCCGCCGTTCCAGGCTCCGCAGTCGGCCCCGCCCCACCCGGCCCCGCAGTCCGCGCCGCCGTTCCCGCAGTCCGCGCCGCCGTTCCCGCAGTCCGCGCCGCCGTTCCCACAGTCCGCGCCGACGCACCCGCAGTCCGCGCCGCCGTTCCCACAGTCCGGGCCCCCGGCGAACCCCACTCCCCAGTCGGCGCCACCGTCCCCGGCCGCGCCGCCGTTCGGGCAGCCACCGTCGGCCGACCCCACTCAGGCCATCCCGCGCCAGTCTGCGGACCCGACCGAGGTCATCTCCCACCCCACCAACCCGGACACCGACCAAACCCAACACATCAAGCCCAACGACCACCCCGACCAGCCCCGCTAACCGAGGCCCGCGCTGCCCCGAGGCCCGCGCTGCCCCGAGGCCCGCGCTGCCCCGAGGCCCGCGCTGCCCCGAGGCCCGCGCCGATCTTGCACTTTCGGTAGTCGAAACGAGCGAGATGTCCCCTAAGTCGGGACACAAAGTGCAAGATCGCGAATCGCCAGCGCCTTGGCTCCGTCGATCATGGAGTTGTGGTGCCAGATTCACGCCTTACAAGACGCTTTGTCACCCACCACAACTTATTGATCGACGGAGCCAGGCGGGCGGCGACGGGGCGAGGCGGGCGGCGACGGGGCGAGGGGGACGGCGACGCGGGCGGTGAGGCGGGCGGGGCGGCGCGGGCAGGGCTGGGCACGGGGGCGGGGCGTGGTGGGGACTGGTTCGGTGTTGTCGTGCTGCGCATAGGGTGAGCGGATGGTTGATCGCACCCATCCGGTTCCGAGCGATGCGAGCGTGCGGCGGGCCCTGGGCCGGGCCGCGAACGGGCGGGCGCTTGATGTCGACGAAGCGACCGCGCTGCTGTCCGCTCGCGGCGAGGCGCTCGACGAGTTGCTCCACATCGCCGGTGGGGTCCGCGACGCGGGGCTGCGGGACGCTGGCCGGCCGGGTGTGGTCACGTACTCCAAGAAGGTTTTCATCCCGCTGACCCGGCTCTGTCGGGACCGCTGCCACTACTGCACCTTCGCGACCGTGCCGCACCGGCTGCCGGCACCGTTCCTGGACCGCGACGAGGTCCTCGCGATCGCCCGCGAAGGTGCCGCGCAGGGTTGCAAGGAAGCGCTGTTCACCCTGGGTGACCGGCCGGAGGAGCGCTGGCCGGCGGCCCGGACGTGGTTGGACGAGCGCGGTTACGACTCGACCCTGGACTACCTGCGCGCCTGCGCGGTCGCGGTGCTTGAGGAGACCGGGCTGTTGCCGCACCTCAACCCCGGGGTGCTGTCCTGGTCGGAGTTGCAGCGGCTCAAGCCGGTCGCGCCGAGCATGGGCATGATGCTGGAGACGACGGCGACCCGGCTCTGGTCGGAGCCGGGTGGCCCGCACTTCGGTTCACCGGACAAGGAGCCGGCGGTCCGGTTGCGGGTGCTCGAGGACGCGGGTCGGGTGGGGGTGCCGTTCACCACGGGCATCCTGATCGGCATCGGGGAGACCGCGGCGGAGCGGGTGGACGCGCTGTTCGCGGTCCGTCGCGCCCACCGGGAGTACGGGCACCTCCAGGAGGTGATCGTGCAGAACTTCCGGGCCAAGCCGGACACGGCGATGCGCGGCATGCCCGACGCGGAGTTGCACGACCTGGCCGCCACGGTGGCGGTGGCCCGGCTGCTGCTCGGCCCGAAGGCCCGGATCCAGGCCCCGCCGAACCTCATCGCCGGCGAGTACGACCTGCTGTTGCGTGCCGGCATCGACGACTGGGGTGGCGTCTCCCCGCTCACCCCGGACCACGTCAACCCGGAGCGCCCCTGGCCGCAGATCGACGAGTTGGCCCGGCACACCGAGCTGGCCGGGTTCACGCTGCGGGAGCGGTTGACGATCTACCCGGAGTACGTGCGCGCGGGCGACCCCTGGCTCGACCCACGGCTGCTGCCGCACGTCGGTGCCCTGGCCGACCCGGTCACCGGGATGGCTGTCGAGTCGGCGATGCCGCAGGGCCGACCGTGGCAGGAGCCGGAGGAGGTGTTCGGCGGGCGGGTCGACCTGCACGCGACCATCGACACCACCGGCCGGACCGACGACCGGCGCGGCGACTTCGACAGCGTCTACGGTGACTGGTCCGAGGTGGCCGGCAAGGTCACGCCCGAGGCGGAGGCCCGCCGGACTGGCGTACCCCCGGTGTCGGCCGGGACCGGTGCGGACCGTGACCTGACGGCCGGGTTGCGGCTCGCCGCCGACGACCCGGCGGCGCTGCTCGACCCCCGGCACACAGATGCGGCGCTGGCGCTGTTCGGCGCGGACGGGCCGGCGCTCGACGAGGTGTGCCGCCTCGCGGACGACGTGCGTCGTGCGGCGGTCGGCGACGACGTCACCTACGTCGTCAACCGCAACATCAACTTCAGCAACGTCTGTTACGTGGGCTGCCGCTTCTGTGCCTTCGCGCAGCGTGAGCGGGACGCCGACGCGTACCGGCTCTCCGTCGAGCAGGTGGCGGACCGGGCCGAGCAGGCGTGGGCGGCCGGTGCCAGCGAGGTGTGCCTCCAGGGCGGCATCGACCCGAAGATGCCGGTCACCGGGTACGCCGACATCGTCCGTGCCATCAAGGCCCGGGTGCCCGAGATGCACGTGCACGCGTTCTCGCCAATGGAGATCGTCACCGCCGCCGCGAAGGCCGGGGTGCCGGTCCGTGAGTGGTTGCTCCAGCTGCGCGAGGCCGGGTTGGACACCATCCCCGGCACCGCCGCCGAGATCCTCGACGACGACGTGCGCTGGGTGCTGACCAAGGGCAAACTCCCGGCCGCCGCCTGGGTCGAGGTGGTGAGCACCGCACACGAGCTGGGCATCCGGTCCAGCTCCACGATGATGTACGGCCACGTCGACCACCCCGGGCAGTGGCTGGCGCACTTCCGGGTGCTGGCCGGGGTGCAGGACCGTACCGGCGGGTTCACCGAGTTCGTGGCGCTGCCGTTCGTGCACACGAATGCTCCGATCTATCTGGCGGGTATCGCCCGACCCGGGCCGACCTGGCGGGAGAACCGGGTGGTGCACGCCATGTCCCGGTTGCTGTTGCACGGACGGATCGACAACATCCAGTGCTCCTGGGTGAAGCTCGGCGACGAGGGCACCGTCGCGATGCTCCAGGGTGGCTGCAACGACCTCGGCGGCACGCTGATGGAGGAGACCATCTCCCGGATGGCCGGCTCGGACAACGGGTCGGCGCGTACCGAGGAGCAGTTGCGGGCCATCGCGAAGGCCGCCGGTCGTCCGGCGCGCAAGCGGTCGACTGCGTACGGTCACGCCCGGCCCTGACGTCGAACCTTTCCCCGCCGCCGGCCGTACCACGCGGTGCCGGCGGCGGTCGCGGCGAGGACCGCCGCCGGTGTCCCCCTCAGGGGCCCGGTGGCGTCGCGAGACGGCGCCGGACCCGTCCGTCTCCGCGGGCGCGTTCGCGCCACCGCCGGAAAGGTTGCCCATGACCAGTGATCAGCGGAAGCGGCAGTGGCCGCGACTGACCCGCCGGCAGACGTTGACCGCAGCGGCCAGCGCCACCCTCGGCGCCGCCGCGCTCACCGTGCCGGGCCTGTCGGCCGCGCAGAACGCTCCCGGCGCGGCCGGACGAGCCGACGAACCGATCGTTGTGCACCTGCGTGACGCCGACTCCGGAACGATGGACGTCTTCGTCGGTGAGACCCGGATCGAGGTACGCGACCGCGGCCTGGCGGACCGGCTGCGGCGCGCCGCCCGGCGCTGACCCGACACCCGCCCGCCCCGCCATCCTGTCCCCGCCCAGTGAGGTTGGTCCGCCATGTCTTCCCACCGCGAGGCCCCGGAGATCGCCAAGGATCCGGTCGCCGACAGCTCCGACCTGTACGCGTTCGTCAGCCCCGACAAGCGCGACACGGTCACGTTGATCGCCAACTACGTGCCGTTGCAGCTCCCCTCCGGGGGGCCGAACTTCTTCGAGTTCGGCGACGACGTGCGGTACGAGATCCATATCGACAACGACGGCGACGGTCGTCCGGATGTCACCTACCGGTTCGAGTTCACCACCGAGATCACGAACCCGAACAGCTTTCTCTACAACACCGGGCCGATCGACTCGCTCGACAGCAAGAACTGGAACCGGCGGCAGTTCTACAGCCTGACCCGGGTGGCCGACGGCCGCGAGCACCGGCTGGCGCACAAGCTCCAGTGCCCGCCGTGCAACGTCGGCCCGCTGTCCACCCCGAAGTACGCCGATCTGGTGCGGCAGGCCACCTACTCGCTCTCCACCGGGGAGCGGGTCTTCGCCGGGCAGCGCGCCGACGGTTTCTTCGTCGACCTCGGTGCGATCTTCGACCTGGGCACGCTGCGGCCGTTCCAACAGCTGCACGTCGCCGGGAAGAAGATCTTCAAGGCCGAGGGGGAGCCGGTCAACGCCACCGACCGGATGAACGTGCACAGCATCGCGGTGCAGGTACCGCTGGAGCGGGTGCGTCGGCGCGCCAACCGCTACGGTGCCGCCGACCGGGCCTCGGTGATCGGGGTGTGGACGTCGGCGTCGCGCCGCCAGGTGCGGGTGCTCGGTGACCGGGGTGGGGCGGACACCTCCACCGGCCCGTTCACCCAGGTCTCGCGGTTGGGCAATCCACTGTTCAACGAGGTCGTCGTGCCGATGTCCAAGAAGGACCAGTGGAACTCGCTGCCGCCGTCGGAGGACAAGCGGTTCGCCCAGTTCGTCGAGCACCCGGAGTTGGCGGCGTTGCTGCCCGCGCTCTACCCGGACGTCTTCCCGAACCTCGACAAGCTCACCAAGGCGAAGAAGGCCCGAGCCGACCTCGTGGCGATCCTGCTCACCGGCGTACCGGCCGGGCTGATCGACGGCTTCACCAACACCACCGGCGACGTACAGGCCGACATGCTGCGCCTGAACACCGCGATCCCACCGTCCAAGAGTCCGGACCGGTTCGGGGTGCTCGGTGGCGACCTGGCCGGGTTCCCGAACGGGCGGCGGGTGGGCGACGACGTGGTCAGCATCGCGCTGCGGGCGATCGCCGGGGTGACCGTCCCGCTGGTGGACAAGACGTTCCGACCGGACGCGGCGGCCGCCGCGGTCACCCCGGGGCTGAGCGCCGCCGACGTGACCGCGCCGTTCCTCGGAAAATTCCCCTACCTGGGTACGCCGTACGACGGGTTCAACAACCCGCCGGCGGCGTCCTGACCGGGGCGGTGAGCGAGCGGATGCACGAGCACGCGTACGGGCCGTCGGAGTCCGGGACTGTCGTCCTCGATCTGGGCGGCGACACCGGTGCACTGATCGTCTACACGGGTCGGGATCTGCACGGTCGGGAGATCGAGATCAGTCGCGACGACGACCGGCGGGTCCACTCGGCGGTACGCGAGCGTCTGGTGCGCGACGGCTCGTTCCACAGTGCGGTCTATCCCGATCTGCCGAGTGGAATCTATACCGTCTGGTGGGACGATCGTACGCCTGCCGGCACAATTACCGTCCATGGTGGAGAGATAGCCGAATTCGCTTGGCCGAGCAGCGGTTTTGGGGTCGCCAGCTGACCTCTAATCATCGGTTTCACCGCCACGCCCCGTCCACGATGTGGACGGGGCGTGAGTGCTGTCCGTAGCTCGACGGGCGGTCTGCGCCGCGCCGCGTTAACCTGTCCCCCACCAAGATCAGCTTAGGAGTGGGGGTGTCTGGCGTCCTTCGGGCGGCGAGCCGTCCGGGAAGCGCCACGGCAGAAAAGTCGGGCAACTCGCCGGAGAGGGCGTTACTCGGCCGGGGTCTGAATCGATAGGGCAGGTTGCGAGGCTGGGCGGCCCGAGTGGCCGACCGGGGGTGTCGGGAGGGCGACTCCATTATCAAGTTTGGCTTGACGGCGCACGCATTACACGCGTGTAATTTGAATGGGGTTGTTCGCGCGGAACGCAACAAAACGGGACCGGACGGACAAGCACGCCTTTCGCGTGGGGGGTTGCAGCGGCGATGACGCCGGTGCGCGACAAGGAGGCATTTGATGGACGGCCAGCTTGAGGTGGCCGACCTGCTCGGAAACGCGCCGGAGTGGCAGGAGCGAGCGTTGTGCTCGCAGACCGACCCCGAGGCGTTCTTTCCCGAGAAGGGCGGTTCGACCCGCGAGGCGAAGAGGATTTGTGGGCGCTGCGAGGTCAAGACCGAGTGCCTCGAATACGCGCTTGGTCACGACGAGCGGTTCGGTATCTGGGGTGGGCTCTCCGAGCGGGAGCGGCGCAAGTTGAAGCGGCGGGCCGCCTGAGTGGTGTGCGGTCGAGGCGGCGGGGGCCGCCCGACTCGCGCCGCTCGGCTGCCTGACCGAGTCGGTCCAGCGTGCGGGGGTGCGCTGAGCCTGGCTGGTTGGGGGATCGCTCGGCCTGGCTTTGCCGGGTGCGTTCGGCCTGGCTCGCGGGGGGACCGCTCAGGCCAACTCGTCAGGGTCGACCCCGAGAAGGTTTGCCACCTGTTCGATGATCACGTCATGGACGAGATCGGCGAGGTCCTCGCGGTCCATGGCCCGGAACTCCAGGGGCCGTCGGTACAGCACGATCCGCGGCGGCACCTCCTGCCGCCCCGGGCGGCCGGGTAGCAACCGGGCCAGCGGGACCTCGCCGTCCTCCAGCACATCTGAGTCGTAGACGTTCAGGTCCGGCGGGACGTCCTCGACCGCGAACTCGACACCCGCCAGCTCCTTGGCGAACCGACGCTCAAGCGTCTCGACGGTGTCCAGGACCAGGTCGTCGAAGACCTCGGCCTTGGTCCGCGCCAGCGGCACGGTGGCCGGCACCAGCCGCCCGCGCAGGCCGCGCCCGTGGCGGTCGCGGTGCGCACGCCGGCCGGAGCCGGGGCGGCGGTGTTCCGGGCTCGTCATGAGGCAAAGGGTAGCGCCCGTGTCGGGCCGGTCAGCGGCAGCGCCGCTCCTGTGGCGCGGCGCGCCCAGGGCGGTCGACTGTGATCACCATGACGGGCGTGTCGCAACGCGAAGCGGTGCGCCGGACCCGGTAATGGAGATACCCTGCCGCACGTGAGGTCACCACGGCGCTGCTCCCGTAACGGCTGCCCCCGGCAAGCGGTCGCCACATTGACCTATGTCTACAACGAGTCGACAGCGGTGGTGGGGCCGCTTGCGGCGTTCGCCGAGCCGCACACGTACGACCTGTGCGAGCCGCACGCCCGCAGCCTGACCGCGCCGCGAGGCTGGGACGTCGTCCGGCACGAGGGCGAGTTCGAGCCCCCGCCGCCCACCACCGACGACCTGGTGGCGCTTGCCGAAGCGGTCCGGGAAGCCGCCCGCCCGGCCCCCCGCCCCCCGGAGCCGGACCAGCACCACCCCGAGAACCCCCACCAGACCGGCCGCCGAGGCCACCTCCGAGTAATCCCCCCCAACCACTGACCCGCCAGGGTGCCCCACACGGCCCCCTGGCTCCAAGATCGCACTCGATCCTGGTTGTAGTGGCCGCACGCCGTTCGGACCCCACTCTTTCCATGTTCGAGCGCGATCTTGCGGTGCGGTGGGGCCTTTCCGCGTTGATCAAGAGGTTTCGGTCACCATTCGGCGCCTTCCTGACGCAAACCTCTTGATCAACAGGGGTCAGGGGTGGGGTCAGGGGTGGGGTTAGAGCTTGGTCCAGGCTTCGGTTAGGACCGTGCGGAGGACCTGCTCGATCTCGTCGAAGTGCTGCTGCTCGGCGATCAGGGGTGGGGCCAGCTGGATGACCGGGTCACCTCGGTCGTCGGCCCGGCAGTAGAGGCCCGCCTGGAACAGGGCGGTGGAGAGGAAGCCGCGCAGCAGGCGCTCCGACTCGGCCTCGTCGAACGTCTCCCGGGTGGTCTTGTCCTTGACCAGCTCGATGCCGTAGAAGTAGCCGTCTCCGCGGACGTCGCCGACAATCGGCAGGTCGTGCAGCTTCTCCAGGGTGGCGCGGAAGGCGTCCTCGTTGGCGCGTACGTGCCCGACGAGGTCCTCGCGAGCGAAGACCTCCAGGTTGGCCAGGGCTACCGCGCAGGAGACCGGGTGCCCGCCGAAGGTCACCCCGTGGGCGAACATGCCGGTCTCGGTGAGGAACGGTTCCATCAGCCGGTCGCTGGCGATCATCGCGCCGAGCGGGGCGTACCCCGAGGTGATGCCCTTGGCGGTGGTGATGATGTCCGGCTGGTAGCCGTAGCGCACCGCGCCGAAGTACTCGCCCAGCCGGCCCCACGAGCAGATCACCTCGTCCGAGACGAGCAGCACGTCGTACGCGTCGCAGATCTGCCGTACCCGCTCGAAGTAGCCGGGGGGTGGTGGGAAGCACCCACCGGAGTTCTGCACGGGTTCGAGGAACACCGCGGCGACCGTGTCGGGCCCTTCCCGCTCGATGGCCCGACCGATCTCGTCGGCGGCCCAGCGGCCGAACGCCTCGGGGTCGTCGCCGTGTTCGGGCGCCCGGTAGAAGTTCGTGTTCGGCACCTTAATCGCGCCGGGCACCAGTGGTTCGAAGTCGCTCTTGATGCCCGGCAGGCCGGTGATCGACAGGGCGCCCATGGAGGTGCCGTGGTAGGCGATGTACCGGCTGATCACCTTGTACTTGTTGGGCTTTCCGGTGCGCTTGAAGTAGGCGCGGGCAAGCTTCCACGCCGCCTCGACCGCCTCGGAGCCGCCCGTGGTGAAGAAGATCCGGTTGAGGTCGCCCGGGGTGAGCGCCGCGATCCTCTCGGCCAGCTCGACGGCCTTCGGGTGCGCGTACGACCACAGCGGGAAGTAGGCGAGCTCGCCCGCCTGCTTGGCGGCAGCCTCGGCCAGTTCGGTGCGGCCGTGGCCCGCGTTCACCACGAAGAGCCCGGCGAGACCGTCCAGGTAGCGGCGCCCCTGCGCGTCCCACACGTAGGCTCCCTCGCCGCGCACGATGGTCGGCACCTCACCGGCGGAATAGCTCGCCATCCGGGTGAAATGCATCCAGAGGTGGTCGGTGGCGTTGGCCATGTCAGCCCCATCGGTCGTCGGGCCGGTCAAAGGGGTGAGGCCGGCCGCTCTGCAAACGGTTATCGCACAGGTGCGGCCTCCGGGGCAAGTGTTATCGGCGGTATCACGGTCATCTGGCGACGGAATCAGTGCGTAGATGTCATGGTGGCAACGGAATTCGTACTGCTGCCGGTTGGGTGACTGACTGTCGGCAGGAGTCGGACGTGTGCTGCTCGCTGCCTTTGGAGCTGAATCGTTTGCGACATCACGGCCGCAGGTCGGGGTGGCGCCTGGCTCGGTGCCAGTCGCCCCCCGGGTTCACCCTGTCGCTCTCCGAATCGTCTGCGACATCAACTCCAAAGGGCCCGCCCGGTGGTAGCGCCTCCCTCGGCCGCCTGCTCGATCCACTCCGGTTCGCCCGAAATCGCGGTGTCCGGGCGTGGTTGATACCGCGATATTGGTGAAGTCGAGTGGATCAAGCGCGGAGTGCGGGCCACGCGAGATCGGGGGGCGTGTGCCGCAGAGGCGCGGGGCGGAGTCGGGAGGCGGGGCCGGGGAAGCGGGGCATCAGGGCAGCCCGGACTCCCCGACTTACTGAAGCCCGAGCCGGCCAAGCCCCGGGCGGATCAACCGGGCGGATCGAAGGGGCTGGCGTCAGGCCGTACCCCAGGTGTAGGTCTGCTTGCGCAGCTTGAGGTAGACGAACGCCTCGGTGGAGACCACCCCGGGCACCGCGCGCAGCCGTTGCAGGATCTCCAACAGGTGGTCGTCGTTGCGGCAGACCACCTCGGTGAGCAGGTCGAACGACCCGGCGGTGATCACCACGTAGTCGACTTCGTCCAGTTCGGCCAGCCGGTCCGCTACCGCCTCCAGGTCACCGTCGGTGCGGAGGCCGATCATCGCCTGGCGGTTGAAGCCGAGTTGGAGCGGATCGGTCACCGCGACGATCTGCATGACGCCGGAGTCGAGCAGTCGTTGCACCCGCTGACGGACCGCCGCCTCGGACAGCCCCACCGCCTTGCCGATCGTCGCGTACGGACGGCGGCCGTCCTCCTGGAGCTGCTCGATGATCTGCTTGGCCACGTCATCCAGCAGAGCGTGATTGGCGCCTTCACGGACAGCGACGCGTCGACCGCCGTTGCTGTTCTCGTGCTGCCGGTTCGTCATTGCCTGCTCCCCATGTCCCGAATCATGATGTCGCGCGGGTTTCCCCGCGCAGTCTGGCGTATTTCGTCGTCTATCGCTATTCCCGCAACGGAATCCCTTGTAAGGGAGGTCACCTCATGTCAGGATCAGTCGTCCATGGCACTTGACCCTCCCGACATTCCCGCCGGCGTGCCACCCCCGTCCCGCCCGCCGACGATGACCCCTAGGAGTCGTCATGCGTACTCCCCTCCGGCCCCTCTCCCGGCGTGGACTGCTCACCGGCACTCTCGGTTCGGCCGCCCTGCTCACCATGGGCGGCAGCCTTGTGGGCTGCGGCACCAAGGGCGCGCAACAGACCGAAGCTGGCTGCGTCAGCGAGGACCTTTCCGGCACCGAGAAGAAGCTTGCCTTCTCCAACTGGCCCCAGTACATGGACGTGGACGACAAGGACGAGTCCCGGCGGCCGAGCCTCGACGAGTTCATCACGAAGACCGGCATTCAGGTGACCTACACCGAGGACATCAACGACAACAACGAGTTCTTCGGCAAGGTGCAGAACCAGCTCGCCGCGTGCCAGAGCACCGACCGGGACATCATCGTCCTGACCGACTGGATGGCGGCCCGGATGATCCGGCTCGGCTGGATCCAGAAGCTCGACCCAGCGAAGATTCCGAACGTGCAGGCCAACCTGCTTCCGTCGCTGCTCAAGCGCCCCTTCGACACCGAAAACCGGATCTCCATCCCGTGGCAGTCCGGCCTCGCCGGGCTGGCGTACAACGGCAACGTCACGAAGGAACTGCGTACCGTCGACGAACTGCTCACCCGCCCCGACCTCAAGGGCAAGGTGACCGCGCTCAGCGAGATGCGCGACACGATGGGTCTGCTGCTCGGGTCGAACGGGCACGACCCGGCGAACTTCACCCCCGCCCAGTTCGACGACGCCCTCAACAAGCTCAAGAAGGCCGTCGACTCGGGGCAGATCCGTAAGTTCACCGGCAACGACTACGCGCCCGACCTGGCCAAGGGCGACATCGCCGCGTGCATCGGCTGGTCCGGCGACATCATCCAACTTGCCACTGAGGACGAGAAGGTGCGGTTCGTCGCACCGGACTCCGGCGTGATGCTCTTCAGCGACAACATGATGGTCCCGAACAAGGCCACCCACCGGGGCAACGCCGAAGCGCTGATCAACTACTACTACGAGCCGGCGGTCGCGGCGAAGCTCGCCGCGTACGTCAACTACATCTGCCCGGTCAAGGGTGCCCAGGCCGAGATGGAGAAGATCGATCCGGAGCTCGCAGGCAACCCGCTGATCTTCCCGGACGAGGCGTTGCTCTCGAAGTCAAGAGTGTTCATGGCCCTGGACGAGAAGCAGGAGAGGGAGTACGAGGGCAAGTTCCAACAGGTCATCGGGGCGTGATGAGGATGGCGCGCGAGACACCCGCCGGCGACCTGCGCCTGGCCAACCTCGGCAAGCGGTTCGGCGTCTTCACCGCCGTCGACGACCTGAGCCTCACCATCGAGCAGGGCTCGTTCTTCGCGCTGCTCGGCGCGTCCGGCTGCGGCAAGACCACCACGTTGCGGATGATCGCCGGGCTGGAGGAGCCGACGAGCGGCCAGGTGCTGCTCGGTGACCGGGACATCGGCCGGCTGCGGCCGTACAAGCGGCCCGTCAACACCGTCTTCCAGAGCTACGCGCTCTTCCCGCACCTCAGCATCTTCGAGAACGTCGCCTTCGGGCTGCGCCGCCGGGGCATCCGCTCGGTCGACGACGAGGTCACCCGGATGCTGTCGCTCGTGCAGCTCGACGGCTACGGCAGCCGCCGCCCCGCCCAGCTCTCCGGCGGCCAGCAACAGCGGGTCGCGCTGGCCCGCGCGCTGATCAACCGACCGCAGGTGCTGCTGCTCGACGAACCGCTCGGCGCTCTCGACCTCAAACTGCGCCGACAGATGCAGATCGAGCTGAAGCGCATCCAGACCGAGGTCGGCATCACCTTCGTCCACGTCACCCACGACCAGGAGGAGGCCATGACCATGGCCGACACCGTCGCGGTGATGAACGCCGGCCGGATCGAGCAACTCGGCGCTCCGGCCGACATCTACGAGTATCCCGCCACCGCCTTCGTGGCGAACTTCCTCGGCCAGTCCAACCTGCTCGCCGGCGAGGCCAATGGCGTCGACGGTGGCGACGTCGCGGTGACGGCACACGGCGCGCGCTTCTCGGTGCCCGCGGGCCGGTCGCGGGCCGACCACGGCCCGGTCCACCTGGGGGTACGCCCGGAGAAGCTGATGCTGGTCGGCTCCGCCGACCAGGTGCCCCAAGGACACCAGCACGTCACCGGGGTGGTCACCGACGCCTCCTACGTGGGGGTCAGCACGCAGTACCTGCTGCGCACCGGCTGGGGCACCGAGGTGTCGGTCTTCGCCGCCAACAGCGGTACGTCGGAGCGGGTGGCGGTCGGCAGCGAGGCCGCGGCGTACTGGGATCCGCGGCACGCGTTCCTGCTGCCCCGCGACGCCGCCGACGCCGACCGGACGGCACCGGTGCTCGACGAGCCGGTGGGTGCGTCGTCGTGACCCTCCTGGCCCCCGGCGGGTCGGGGCACCCGCCGTCCGCGCCACCGGCAGCCCGGTCCGGGCGACGCCGACTCCTGCCGTACCTCCTGTTGTTGCCGGGTGCGGCCTGGCTGTTCGTCTTCTTCGGTGTGCCGCTTGTGCAGTTGGCGGCGGCCAGCCTGTACGACCCCAGCGGCTCGCTCTCCACCGGGTACGCGATGACCTGGGCGGTCGGCAACTACCCGGACGTGGTGCAGGCGTACTGGCCGCAGTTGCTGCGCTCGTTCGGCTACGCCGGACTGGCTCTGGTGCTGGCGCTGCTGCTGGGCTACCCGCTGGCATACGCGATCGCGCAGAAGGCCGGCCGCTTCAAGAACCTGCTGCTGGTGTGCGTCGTCGCGCCGATGTTCACCAGCTTCCTGGTCCGCACGCTGGCCTGGAAGACGATCCTGTCGGACAACGGCGCGCTTGTCGGTCTGCTGCGGGACGTGCACCTGCTCGCCCCGGACGGTCGGCTGTTGGCCACCCCGTTCGCGGTGGTGCTCGGCCTGACGTACAACTTCCTGCCGTTCCTGGTCCTGCCGCTGTACGCGAGCCTGGAGCGGCTGGACCACCGGTTGCTGGAGGCGGCCACCGACCTGTACGCGAGCCCGGTGCAGGCGTTTCGTCGGGTGACGCTGCCACTGTCGATGCCCGGTCTGGTCGCCGGCACGCTGCTGTTCTTCATCCCGGCAAGCGGCGACTACATCAACGCCGAGCTGCTCGGCACCCCGAACGAATACATGATCGGCAACGTCATCGACTCGGCGTTCCTGGTCCGACTGGACTACCCGCAGGGCGCGGCGCTGTCGTTCCTGCTGATGGCGGCGATCCTCGCGGTGGTGTTCGCGTATCTGCGCAGGGCCGGCACGGAGGAGGTGCTCTGATGAGTGCGAGGAGTGCAGCGAAGCGGAGCCCCGCAGTCGCGAATGAAAGGCGGCTCTGATGCGGGTGTCGCGCTGGTTGGCGGACCGGTGGGTGATGATCGTGGCGTTGCTGGTGCTCGGCTACCTGGCGCTGCCGATCCTGGTGGTGGCCGCGCTGTCGTTCAACCGGCCGTCGAGCCGGCTGTCGTACGACTTCAACGAGTTCACATTGGACAACTGGCGGCAGCCGTGCGCCACCTCGGACATGTGCGACGCGGTGGTCCGCAGCGTGCAGATCGGTTTCCTGGCCACGGTTGTCGCCACGGTGCTCGGCACCCTGATGGCGTTCGCGCTGGTCCGGCACCGCTTCCGGGGCCGGTCCGGGGTCAACCTGCTGATCTTCCTGCCGATGGCCACCCCCGAGTTGGTGATGGGCACGTCGTTGCTGGCGCTGTTCGTGTCGGCGGGCGTACCGCAGGGTTTCTGGACCGTCGTGATCGCGCACGTGATGTTCTGCGTGTCGTTCGTGGTGGTGACCGTGAAGGCCCGGCTCGCCGGGATGGACCGGCGGCTGGAGGAGGCCGCCATGGACCTCTACGCCAGCGAGTGGCAGACGTTCCGGCGGATCACCCTGCCGCTGGTGCTGCCCGGCATCGTGGCCGCCGCGTTGCTTGCCTTCTCGTTGAGCTTCGACGACTTCATCATCACGAACTTCAACGCCGGCACCACTGTCACGTTCCCGATGTACGTCTGGGGTGCCGCCCAGCGTGGCATCCCACCGCAGGTCAACGTGATCGGCACCGCGATGTTCGCGGTCGCGTTGCTGCTCGTGGGGCTCAGCTCGCTGCGCGGTCGACGGGCTCGCCGCGCCAGCCTGCTGGCCGGGCCGGCGGTTCACCCGCGCCGGTCCCCATGACCCGACCCGACGGTACGGCCACCGTCCGCGCGGTCGGCATCGATCGCACCCGCTGGTCACCGGCCCGCGCCCAGGCGCGTGAGGGCCGGCGCGACCTCTGACTCCGTACTCTCGATCGTCTCGGTTTGGGGTTTGATTCCTGATGCGTGTCCTCCTCGTCGGCGCCGGTGGCGTCGGCTCCGCCGCCGTAGCCATCGCCGCCCGACGGACCTTCTTCGAGACCATCGTGGTCGCCGACCACGACCCCGTTCGCGCCGAACGCGCGGTCGCCGGACATGGTGACCGGTTCGTCGCGGCGCAGGTGGACGCCGCCTCGGCCGACGCGGTCACCGCGCTGTGCCGGGAGCACCGGATCACGCACGTGCTCAACGCCGTCGACCCGCGGTTCGTCATGCCGATCTTCAATGGCGCGTTCGCGGCCGGCGCGGACTACCTGGACATGGCGATGTCCCTGTCGCGCGCCGACACGGGGGTGAAGCTCGGTGACGAACAGTTCGCCCTGGCCGACTCCTGGTCGGCGGCCGGTCGGCTGGCGTTGTGCGGCATCGGGGTCGAGCCCGGCCTCTCCGACGTGTTCGCCAGGTACGCGGCAGACGAGCTGTTCGCCGAGATCGACGAGATCGGCGTGCGGGACGGGGCGAACCTCACCGTCGACGGGTACGACTTCGCGCCCTCGTTCTCCATCTGGACGACGATCGAGGAGTGCCTCAACCCGCCGGTCGTGTGGGAGAGGGACCGGGGCTGGTTCACCACCGAACCGTTCTCCGAGCCCGAGGTCTTCCACTTTCCGGAGGGGATCGGGCCGGTCGAGTGCGTCAACGTCGAGCACGAGGAGGTGCTGCTCATTCCGCGTTGGGTGAAGGCCCGGCGGGTCACCTTCAAGTACGGCCTCGGTGACGAGTTCATCGAGGTGCTCAAGACGCTGCACAAGCTCGGCCTGGACGCGGTCTCCCCGGTGCGGGTACGCGGCGTGGAGGTCTCCCCGCGCGACGTGGTGGCCGCGAGTCTGCCCGACCCGGCCACGCTCGGTGCCCGGATGCGTGGCAAGACCTGCGCCGGCACCTGGGTACGCGGCCTCGGCCCCGACGGGCAGCCCCGCGAGGTCTACCTCTACCACGTGGTCGACAACGAGTGGTCGATGCGGGAGTACGGGCACCAGGCGGTGGTCTGGCAGACCGCCGTCAACCCGGTCGTCGCGCTGGAGTTGCTCGCCACCGGCACGTGGACCGGTGTCGGGGTGCTCGGGCCGGAGGCGCTACCCCCGATGCCCTTCCTCGACCTGCTGAACGCCTACGGGTCGCCGTGGGGCCTGGAGGAGCGATGAGCCTGCCCCGCTGACGGCATCGCGACAGTTCAGTCGTCGCCGTTGGACCTCCGAACGCTTGTCGACCCGGTTGCGTGGGGATCTGCGGCTTTTGGTGGTGCTGGTCCCCGCACGATCGGCCTGCCCCTCCGGCCTGGAGGGTCGCCGCGACTGTCGACTCGTCGTGCGTAAGCGCGCCCACCGATCCTCACTCCGCAGCGAAAGGATCCTCTCCGCACAGCGAAAGGCGCAGGTGACGAGCGCGACGGTGGATATTGCACGCTGTGTTTGCGACGACACTCATCGCCGTGACGATGCAACCACCACAGAACCCGGGGCCGCCGTATCCGCAATCGATCGGCCAGCCACCCCGACCGAACTGGTTCCGCCGGACCACTCCCGCTGCCCGGGCCGCCGTGATCCTCGGCTCGGTGACCCTGTCGATCCTGCTGCTCTGCTGCACCGGCGCCGCCATCGTCGGCGCGTTCACCGGCGAGCCGGAACCGACCAAGACCGGCACCGCAGCCGAAGAGGCACAGCAGCCGATCCTGGCGGCACCCGGCGAGGAGTCGACGGGTGCCGAGCCCTCGTCGGTGCCCTCGTCGGCGCCTCCGTCCGCGCTGCTGTCGACGCCCCCGTCGGCGCCCCCGTCGGCGTCCCCGTCCGAGGCAGCCGCGCCCGTGGTGCAGGTGACGACCGTGACCGAACGGGCCACGGTCCGGTACGCCGAGCGCACCGTCAAGGACTCGTCGCTGGCCGAGGGCAAGCGGGTCGTCCGCACCAAGGGGGTCAACGGCGTCCGCACCCTGACCTACGAGGTGACCACCACCGACGGCGTGCGGACAGCCAAGAAGCTGGTCAAGTCCACCGTGACGAAGCAACCGGTGACCCAGGTCGTCGCCGTCGGCACCAAGAAGCCGAAGTCCTCGAACTGCGACCCGAACTACAGCGGCTGCGTCCCGATCGCCAGTGACGTCGACTGTGCGGGTGGCAGTGGCAACGGCCCCGCCTACGTCAGCGGACCCATCAGAGTGATCGGCAACGACATCTACGACCTGGACCGAGACGGCGACGGCATAGCCTGCGACTAATCCCACGCCGTCCCCGGCGTGCTGGCGTCCCCGGCGTGCTGGCGTCGATCATGGAGTTGTGGTGGGCGAAGACTGCTATTTTGCAGCTTATGTCGGGCACCACAACTCCATGATCGACCCAGAGGATGGGCCTTGGGTCCTTAGCACGAGCGGGCGGTGCTTCGGGGGTTGTGCACAGGGCTGGCGGTTATCCACAGAGGGCTGGGTCGGGGTCGAGAATCGGTGAGCTGGTGCTGCAGATTGCTGCGGCATGGCAGAGCAGTCGTATCGATACTCAGAGTTGCGCGCAACCGGCCTCAGCCGGGAGCAGGTGCGCAGGCTGACTGGGCAGTCCCGCCTTCACCGGATGTCGCGGAGCATCTACGCGCCGTCGGCCGATCAGGCTGGGCGCCTACCGGCGATCTTCCGGCGGTTGCCCGCTACGGCGGTCGTTGGCTTCCATACGGGCGCACAACTGCATGGCTTCGGTGATGCGAGGAGTCCAGCCGTGCACGTGATCGTGCCGGCGGGGGAGAAGGTCCCACAGATTCGGGGCGTCGTTATCCACGAGGCGGTGCTGCCGGTGCGCGATCCGGTGCTGCTGGATGGTGTGCCGTGCGCCTCTGCCGTCAGGTGCGCCGTCGACCTAGCCCGGTCGTTGCGTCGGATGGATGCGATGCCACTGCTGGACCTATGTCTTCGTGTAGGCGCCTGCCAACCCGAGGAACTTCGGGTCGAGGTTGCTCGGCACGATCGTCTGCGTGGAGTCCGTCAGGCGCGTGATCTCGTGCCACGCGCTGATCCTCGCGCGGAGTGTCGGCAGGAGAGCCAGTTGCGCCTGGTGTTGATAGACGGCGGCCTGCCAGCGCCGGAGCCGCAGATCTGGGTGTTGGACAGTAATGGGATACCGCTCTACCGCCTGGACCTCGGGTACCGGCGACGCCGGGTCGGTGTCGAATACGACGGTTCGTCCCACCTGGACCGCGCCCGCCTCCGGCACGATCGCTCCCGAACGAACTGGCTTGCCGCCAACGGCTGGCAGGTGCGCCATTTCACCGACCGGGACCTCTACCAGCACCCCGCCCAGATCATCCGAACCCTGGCCCCCCTCTTCCACCCCTAGCCCAAGCCCGCGCACCCGCCATCCCGCCCTGTCGATCATGGAGTTGTGGTGCCCCTCGAAAGCCGCAAAAAAGGACTCAACGCCCACCACAAGTCCATGATCGGCGGGTGAGGGCGGGGTGAGGGCGGGGCGAGGGCGGGGCGAGGGCGGGGGATCGGCGGGGTGGGCGACGTTGGGGGGCTTTGTGACGTGGGTTACTTGGGAGCCTGTGGTTTGGGGACGGGGGGCGCAGGTGGGGTTTGGCGGGTATGAAGGCGACGGGGTCTGGCTTGGGGTGGTTTGCCCGCTGGACGCTTGCGTGGAGGATTGCTGCGGCGGGTGCTTACAGAACCCTTAACCCGGGCCTGCGACGGTATGCCGGGCAAGCGGACCTCGGGGGAGCGGAAGACGTGCGGGTGCTGGTGGCAGACGACGAACGGTTGTTGGCGGACACGGTGGCCGAGGGGTTGCGCCGCCTGTCGATGGCCGTCGACGTCTGCTACGACGGTGACGGTGCGTTGGAGCGGGTCGGGGTGAACCGGTACGACGTGGCGGTGCTGGACCGGGACATGCCGGGGCACACCGGCGACGAGGTGTGCCGCAGCATCGCCGACTCACAGGTCGGCACGCGGGTGCTGCTGCTCACCGCGGCGGCCGGCATCCGCGACCGGGTGGAGGGCCTCGGCCTCGGCGCGGACGACTACTTGACGAAGCCGTTCGCCTTCGCCGAGTTGGTGGCCCGGGTGCAGGCTCTCGGGCGTCGGTCCACGCCGGCGCTGCCACCGGTGCTCGCCCAGGATGGTCTGGCGCTGGACGTGGGCCGGCACGTGGCGACCCGGGACGGTCGTCCGCTCGCGTTGAGCCCGAAGGAGTTCGCGGTGTTGCACGTGCTGTTGCGCGCGGACGGTCAGGTGGTCAGCGCCGAGGAGTTGCTGGAGCAGGCCTGGGACGAGTTCGCCGACCCGTTCACGAATGCCGTACGGGTCACCGTGATGACCCTGCGCAAGAAGCTCGGCGATCCCGCGATCATCCACACCGTGCCGAAGGCCGGCTACCGCATCGGCGGTACGGCGTGAGCTGGACCCCCCGACGTCGGGTGCTGCTGGTGGGCCTGTTGGCGCTGCTGGCCGGGCCGGTGCTGCCGGCGATGGGCAAGTTCGTGGCCGGGTTCACCTGGACGTGGGGGCAGCAGTTCTGTGATGTGCCCCTGCCCGGGTTGTCGGCGGTGTGCCGCGACGTGCGGCCGGGAGCGTTCCTGCTGCCCCTGGTGGCCGTCCTGCTCGTCACAGTGGCCGCGCTTGTGGCGCTCTGGTTCGGCGCGGTGTGGTGCCTGCGCCCGGTCGCCGACCTGGCCGGGCCGATCGGGCAGCTCGGCCCGCAGAACCTCGGTCACCGGATCCGGCCCCGGGGTCGCGACGAGTTGGCCCGGCTGTCCCGGGCGATCGACGGAATGATGGAACGCGTCTCCGCCGGGTACGAGGGGCAGCGGCGGTTCGCCGCGAACGCCTCGCACGAGTTGCGGACGCCCCTCGCCGTGCAGCGGACGCTCATCGAGGTCGGCATGGCCAGGGCGCTCACCGGCGAGCAGTTGGAGTTGCTGACCAGCCAGTTGCTGGAGACCAACGAGCGCAACGAACGCCTGATCGAGGGCCTGCTCGCGCTGAGCGAGAGTGACCAGGGCCTCCGGTCGCGGATACCGCAGCGGTTGGACGCGATCGTCGAGGCGGTGCTCGCCGGCTACCTGGACCGCGCCCGGGAGGCGGAGGTCACCGTCGAGACCCACCTCGAACCGCGGGTCGTCGTCGGCGAGCGCGTGTTGTTGGAGCGCCTGGTCACCAATCTGGTGGAGAACGCGATCAAGTACAACCGGCCGGGCGGCTCGCTGACCGTCGTGGTGGGCGGCGTACCCGCGTTGTCCGTGGTCAACACCGGCCAACCCGTACCGGCCGAGGCGGTGGCCGGTCTGTTCGAGCCGTTCCGTCGGCTCGCCCGGGACCGGACCTCGCAGGGCGGCGGGGCTGGCCTGGGTCTCGCCATCGCCCGTTCGATCACGCAGGCGCACGACGGCATCATCGCGGCCCGGCCGGCCGAGTACGGCGGCCTGCGGGTCGACGTCCAGCTGCCCACCCTGACCACCTGACGCTTCCACCCACCTTCACCGGGGTCCACGTACCGCTGGATCCCGCCTGTGGTGTGCCCGAAAGTGCCCGAGAAGGAGAAACGATGTCACGCACCCTTGGCCAGGTTCGGGCCGATGTCGAGGAGGCCAGCCGCTGGCTCGCCGGCCGCGTCGTCCGTACCCCCGTGCTGCGATCCCCGGTGATCGACAAGCTTGCCGGGGCGCGGGTCCTGCTGAAGGCGGAGAACCTCCAGAACGGCGGCTCGTACAAGATGCGGGGCGCGTTGCGCGCCGTTGGCCGCCTCGCCGCGGACGGCCACACCGGGGTGATCGCGCAGAGCACCGGCAACCACGCGGTGGCGGTGGCGTTGGCGGCCCGGCAGCACGGGCTCACGGCGACGGTGGTGCTGCCGGTCGACGCGGCGTCGACGAAGGTCGACCGGGCGCGCGCGGCCGGGGCGCGGGTGGTGTTCGCCGGCACCGGCGTCGAGGAGCGGGTGGCGGTGGCCAACGGGCTCAGCGACGAGAGCGGCCACCCCGTCGTCGACGCCTACGACCACCCGGACGTGGTCGCCGGGCAGGGCACCGCGAGCCTGGAGCTGATCGAGGACGCCGAGCGGGCGGGGACGCCGTTGGACGTGCTTGTCGTACCTGTGGGTGGTGGTGGCGGGGTGGCCGGCGCGTGCCTGGCCGCCGCCGGCTCCGGCATCGAGGTGTACGGCGTGGAGCCGGTGGGCTGCGACTCGCTAGCCCGCAGCCTGGCGGCGGGTGTTCGGGTGCCGGTCGTGCCGGCGCCCACGATCGCGGACGGGCTGCGGCCGTCCTGCGTGGGTGAGCTGCCGTTCGCCATCGTGCGGGACACCCTGCGCGGTGTCGTCCGGGTCGACGACGACGAGATCGCTGCGGCGTTCCGGCTGATCCTGACGGAACTCAGGGTGCTCGCCGAGCCGTCCGGGGCGACGGGTCTGGCCGGTGCCCTGCGGCTTCCGCCGCAGGGAGACCGGCAGCGGACGGTCGGCGTGGTGCTGACCGGCGGAAACGTGGAGGCGGTGCTTGTGGCCCGGCTGCTGGCCCAGCGGCCCGCCGACGTGACGACCGGGGAAGGGGTGGCGGCGTGAGCGCGCCAGTTCGGATCGGAATCCTGTTCGGGGGGCCGTCGGCGGAGCACGAGGTCTCCGGTGCCTCCGCGCTCGGGGTGGCCCGGGCGCTCGCCGGCGGCGGTTACCGCACGGTCGCCATCGGTGTCACCCGCAGCGGCGGGTTCCGGTTGATGCCCGACGCGCTGCTAGCCGAGCTGCGCGACCGACCGGCCGGCGAGCGGGCCATCGACGACCAGTTGGTGGTGACCGGGCCGGCCGTCGAGCTGCGGGCCGGCCCGCGTCCGGGCGTCGTGCAGGTGTTCGCCGGTAACGCCCCCGGCGCGGTGCACGCCGAGCTGGACGTGGTCTTCCCGGTGCTGCACGGCCCGTACGGCGAGGACGGTGTGGTGCAGGGCCTGCTGGAGTCCCTGAACGTGCCGTACGTGGGGTGCGGCATCCTCGCCTCGGCGGTGGGCATGAACAAGGTGGCGATGAAGCGGGCGCTGCGCGCCGAGGGCATCCCCGTCACCCCGTACGTGGCGTTCGACGCGCACACCTACCGGGCTGTCGACGACCCGGAGAAGCTGGTGACCGGGTTGACCCGGCCGCTGTTCGTCAAGCCGGCAAGCATGGGTTCGTCGATCGGCATCTCCCGGTCGGGGAGGGTGACGACCTGGCCGCCGCAGTGGAGGAGGCGTTCCGCCACGACCAACTCGTCATTGTCGAGCAGGGGGTCGCCGGCCGGGAGTTGGAGTGCGCGGTGCTCGGTGGCTGGCGTCCGGAGGCGTCGGCGGTGGGCGAGGTGCGGGTCACCGGCGGCTGGTTCGACTACCAGCAGAAGTACTTCGGCGACGCCGATCCGATGATCGTCCCCGCTGTGCTGCCGGACGAGGTGACCGAGCGGGTCCGCGAGCTGTCGCTGCGCGCGTTCGCCGCGATCGGCGGTTGGGGTCTGGCTCGGGTCGACTTCTTCTACGACGAGACGACGGGCGAGCTCTACGTCAACGAGCTGAACACGATGCCCGGCTTCACCGCGCACTCGATGTACCCGAAGGTGTGGGCCGCCGTCGGGGTCAGCTACCGGGAGGTGGTGGACCGACTCGTCGAGCTGGCCCGGGTGCGGCACGCGGAACGGCCCGCGGGCACGGCGGGGAGCGTCAGATGATCCTGCTCTCCGACCCGCGGGTGGCGGCCGTGCCCAGCGCCGACGACGGCGAGGAGTTCGTGGACCTGCGTCAGGTGCCGGAGCTGCGGTTGGACGGCCGGGCGGCCGACCCGACCGGGGCGTACGCCCGGCTGCGGGTTGGTGTCGTGGACCGCTTGCTGGCCGCGCAGCGCGCCCTGCCGGGTGGGCTGCGCCTGCTCGTGGTTGAGGGCTACCGGCCGTACCAGGCGCAGTTGGCCATCTTCACCGGCTACCGGGACGAGCTGCGCAGGCGGCACCCGGACTGGTCGGCGCAGCGGCTGCACGTGGAGACCACGAAGTTCGTCTCACCTGTCGAGGTGGCCCCGCACAGCACGGGCGGCGCGGTGGACCTGACGCTCTGCACCGACGACGGGGTGGAGCTGGACCTGGGCACTGTCATCGACGCCACCCCGGAGGACAGCGCCGACGCGTGCTTCACCGACGCGCCCGCGATCGGCGGTACCGCCCGCCAACACCGGCAGATCCTCGTCGACGCGCTCGGCTGGGCGGGCATGGTGAACTACCCGACCGAGTGGTGGCACTGGTCGTACGGCGATCGTTACTGGGCGCTGATCACCAGGGCGGCGTACACCCGCTACGGGCCTGTCGACCTGGCCGCCACTCGATCGGTGCCGGTATCGGCTGAACGGTAGGCCCCTCCCGCCCGTACCAGGAGGCGACGTGATCACCGAGGACGGGAGTGACGGCGATGAGGGTGCAGCGCAGGCACGTGCTGGCGGCGGGCGTGGCGGTGGTCGCCGCTGTGGGCGTGGCGGTGGGGACGAGCTTCGGCTTCGCCGACACGTCCCCCGCGCGGTCGTCTGTCTGCTCCGGCTCGGTCACCTTCTCGGCGGAGGGCGGGGCACCGGCGGCGACGAGTGACCGCTTCCCGGTGGGCACCCGGCTGCGGGTGACGAACCTGGACAACAACAAGGCGGCCACGCTGACGGTGACCGGCCCGTCGGGCAGTTGCGTGCTGCTCAACGCGGCGGCCATGAAGCTGGTGCGGGAGCCGGGCAAGAACGTGATCCGCCGCAACGTGGTCGAGCGCGTCGACGGGGCCGCGCCGCCGGCCGCCGCACCGGCACCCGGCACGGTCCGTCCCGGTGCCGCGTCGCCCCCCGCCTCCGGGCCGGCGCCCCGGTCGGCGTGCTCCGGGGCGATCACCTTCTTCGAGGAGGCGGCCGGGCCGGCGGCGACAAGCGGGCAGTTCCCGGTGGGCACCCGGTTGCGGGTGACCAACCTGGACAACAACCGGGCGACCACGGTGACGGTGACCGGCCCGTCGGGCAGTTGCGTGCTGCTCAACTCCGCCGCCATGAAGCAGATCCGTGAGCCGGGCAAGAACCTGGTGCGCCGCAACACGGTCGAGGTGCTGCGCTGAGGTAGGGGCGGGGGCCCGTGCACCGGGCCCCCACCCCCGCTCAGCGGAACGCGGCGTCGAGCAGGTCGGCGCCCCGGCTGAGCTGGGCGTCGGAGATGACCAGCGGGGGCAGGAAGCGCAGCACGTTGCCGTACGTGCCGCAGGTCAGGGTGAGCAGGCCGGCGGCGTGACAGGCCGCCGAGACCGCCGCCGTGGCGACCGGGTCGGGGGTGAGCGTGCCCGGCAACACCAGCTCCATGGCCAGCATCGCGCCCCGGCCGCGTACCTCGGCGACCCGGGGATCCCGCTCGGCGATGGCCCGTAGTCGGGGGACCAGCGCCGACTCGATCCGTCGGGCCGCGCCGGCCAGGTCCAGCTCGTGCATGGTCTCGATGGTGGCCAGCGCGGCGGCGCAGGCGATCGGGTTGCCGCCGTACGTGCCACCGAGGCCGCCGACGTGCACCGCGTCCATCAACTCGGCCCGACCTGTCACCGCCGCCAGCGGCAGGCCACCGGCGATGCCCTTGGCCAGGGTGGTCAGGTCGGGTTCGACGCCCTCGTGCTGGCAGGCGAACCAGTCGCCGGTCCGGCAGAAACCGGTCTGGATCTCGTCGGCGACGAAGACCACCCCGGCCGCCGTCGCCCAGGCCCGCAGCGCGGGCAGGAAACCAGGCGCGGGTACGACGAAACCGCCCTCGCCCTGGATCGGCTCGATCAGCAGCGCGGCGACGTTCTCCGCGCCGACCTGCTTCTCGACCAGCTCGATGGCCCGTGCCGCCGCCTCCGCGCCGGAGAGCCCGCCGTCGCGCAGCGGATACGACATCGGCACCCGGTAGACCTCCCCGGCGAACGGCCCGAACCGGTGCTTGTACGGCATGTTCTTCGCGGTCAACGCCATGGTCAGGTTGGTCCGGCCGTGGTAGGCGTGGTCGAACACCACGACCGCCGGCCGCCCGGTGGCGTGTCGGGCGACCTTCACCGCGTTCTCCACCGCCTCCGCACCGGAGTTGAACAACGCCGAGCGCTTCGCGAACGCGCCGGGAGTCAACGCGTTGAGCTGCTCGCACACCGCCACGTACGACTCGTACGGCGCGACCATGAAGCAGGTGTGGGTGAACCGCTCGACCTGCGCCCGTACCGCCTCGACCACACTCGGGGCCGAGTTGCCCACGCTCGTCACCGCGATGCCGGCGGCGAAGTCGATCCACTCCCGGCCGTCGACGTCGGTGATCGTCGCGCCCGACGCGCTGTCCACGTAGGACGTGATGACGCTGCCGACTCCCCGGGCGACGGCTCCGCCGCGCCGTTTGTGCAGCTCCTCGCTCGACGGCACGGCTCAGCCCTCGATGTTGTGCATGACGTGCTTGATCCGGGTGTAGTCCTCCAGGCTGTAGACCGAGAGGTCCTTGCCGTGCCCGGAGTGCTTGAAGCCACCGTGCGGCATCTCGGAGACGAACGGGATGTGCGTGTTGACCCAGACGCAACCGAAGTCCAGTCGACGGGTCATCCGCATGGCCCGGCCGTGGTCACGCGTCCACACGGACGCGGACAGGCCGTAGTCGACGCCGTTGGCCCAGCGCACCGCCTCGTCCTCGTCGAAGAACCGTTGCACGGTGATGACCGGCCCGAACACCTCGTCCTGAATGATCTCGTCGGCCTGGCGCAACCCGGAGACGACCGTCGGGGCGTAGAAGTAGCCGCGTTCGCCCTGTCGGGACCCGCCGGCCTGGATCGCCGCGTGGTCCGGCAGCCGGTCCACGAAACCGCTGACCCGGGCCAGCTGGTTGGCGTTGTTCAGCGGACCGTAGAGCACGTCGGGGTCGTCCGGGGCGCCGGTCTTCGTGGTGCGTGCCTGCTCGGCGAGCGCGGCAACGACGTCGTCGTGGACGCCCGGACCGGCCAGCACCCGGGTCGCCGCCGTGCAGTCCTGCCCGGCGTTGAAGTAGCCGCCGAGCGCGATGGCCTCGGCGGCCGCCGCCACGTCCGCGTCGTCGAAGACCACCACCGGGGCCTTGCCGCCCAACTCCAGGTGGGTCCGCTTCAGGTCGGGGGCAGCCGCGGCGGCCACCTCCATGCCCGCGCGGGTCGAGCCGGTGATCGAGACCAGCTGCGGGGTCGGGTGCGACACGAGGGTACGACCGGTGTCCCGGTCGCCGCAGACCACGTTGAACACCCCGGGCGGGAAGAACTCGGCGGCGATCTCGGCGAGCAGCAGCGTCGACACCGGCGTGGTGTCGGACGGCTTCAGCACCACGGTGTTGCCGGCGGCGAGCGCGGGGGCGATCTTCCAGACCGCCATCATCAGCGGGTAGTTCCAGGGGGTGACCTGCGCGCAGACGCCGATCGGCTCGCGCCGCACGTAGGAGGTGTGCCCGGCCAGGTACTCCCCGGCGGACCGCCCCTCCAACATCCGGGCCGCGCCGGCGAAGAACCGGAACTGGTCCACCGCCGGGGGAAGCTCCTCCTCGGCGGTGAGCTGCCGGGGCTTACCGGTGTTGCGCACCTCGGCGTCGACAAGCTCGGCGGCGCGCGCCTCGACGGCGTCGGCGAGCTTGAGCAGTGCCCGTTGCCGCTCGGCCGGGGTCGTCTCCCGCCAGCTCTCGAACGCGGTGGCGGCGGCGCTCATCGCCGTGTCCACGTCGGCGGCACCGGAGACCGGGGCCTGGGCGAACACCTCGCCCGTGCACGGGTCGACGAGGTCGGCGTAGCCGCCGTCGGCCGGGTCGACGTAGGAGCCGTTGACGAAGTTGCGCAGTTGCTGCTGATCACTCATGGCGGGATCACTCCGAAGGGGCTGAGGGTGCGTTCTGCGGCGGTTATCGCAATCTCTCTGCCATCTTCGCTACCGAATTCGCGGCAGACAAGGGTTATTGCGACTGTTTCCGTTGACTCACCGCTCGGCTACGCTGCTCGGCGTGGAGCCCGCACCCTTCTTCGTCGCCTCCCGCCCCGCCACCGGCGAGGGTGAGCTGACCGTCCACCACCCGTACGACGGTCGTCCGGTGGGGCGTACCACTGTCGCCACGCCCGACCAGGTCGACGCCGCCGTCGCCGCGGCGGCCGCGGTGGCCGCGCAGGCCGCGGCCCTGCCCGCGCACGCCCGCGCGGCGGCCCTCGACCACGTGTCCCGGCGGCTCGCCGAGCGGGCCGACGAGATCACGGCGCTGATCACCGCCGAGAACGGCAAGCCGGTCAGGTGGGCCCGCGCCGAGGTCGGGCGTGCGGTGTCCACCTTCCGGTGGGCCGCCGAGGAGGCCCGCCGCTTCTCCGGCGAGTTGCAACGACTCGACACCGACCCGCAGTCCGACGGCCGGATCGCGCTGGTCCGGAGGGTGCCGAGAGGGCCGGTGCTGGGCATCACGCTGTTCAACTTTCCGCTCAACCTCGTCGCGCACAAGGTGGCGCCGGCCATCGCCGTCGGCGCGCCGATCATCGTCAAGCCCGCGCCGGCGACGCCCCTGACCGCGCTGCTGCTCGGCGAGCTGCTGGCCGAGACCGACCTACCGGCCGGGATGTTCTCGGTGCTGCCGCTGCCCAACGACCGCGCCGCCGAACTGGTCACCGAGCCCCGGCTGCCGGTGGTGTCGTTCACCGGCTCCGGGCCGGTCGGCGCGGCCATCCGCCGCGCAGCGCCGGAGAAACACGTGACGCTCGAGTTGGGCGGCAACGCCGCCGCGGTGCTCTGCGCGGACTGGACCGCCGACGAGGACCTCGACTTCGCCGCCGAGCGCATCGCCACGTTCGCCACCTACCAGGCCGGCCAGTCGTGCATCGCCGTCCAACGGGTGTACGTGCACCACGCCCGGTACGCCGACTTCCTGCCCCGACTGGTGGCGGCGGTGCGGGGGTTGCGGACCGGAGACCCCGCGTCCGAGCTGACCGACGTCGGGCCCATGGTGTCCGAGGATGCGGCCCGCCGGGTCGAGACGTGGGTGGCCGAGGCCGTCGCCGCCGGCGGCACCGTCGAGGTGGGCGGCCTCCGCGCCGGCGCGACCTACCCCCCGACCGTGCTCACAGGCGTTCCTGCGGACGCCAAGGTCGTGGCCGAGGAGGTGTTCGGGCCCGTGCTGGTGCTCGCCCCGGTCGCCGACGACCAGGCCGCGTTCGCCGCGGTCAACGACTCGGCGTACGGCCTGCAGGCCGGCGTCTTCACCCGACGCCTGGACGTGGCCTTCGCCGCCGCGCGTGCGCTCGAAGTGGGCGGGGTGATCGTCGGGGACGTGCCGTCGTACCGCGCCGATCAGATGCCGTACGGCGGGGTGAAGGGCAGCGGCGTCGGCCGGGAAGGGCTGCGCAGCGCCATGGACGACTACACCGAACCCCGGGTCATGGTGCTGACCGGCCTCGCGCTCTAGTCGGCCGACCAGGTGCCGTCGTCAAGGACCCGGGCGGGCGCGCGGCCGAGCAGCAGAGTGGTGAGCGCGGCGTCGACGGTGTCACCGAGGAACCACTCACCGGCCTGGTCGAGCGCGAAGACCCGCCCGCGCTCGTCCACCGCCAGGATGCTGTCCTGCTGCTCGGTGCCGATCGGGAAGAGGCGTACGCCGAGCACCGCGCCGAAGTCCGCCAGGGTGTCGGCGGTGTGCGCGATGGTGTGCGGTCGGATGTCGAAACGGGAGATCCACACCTGCTCGCCCCGACCACGCCGCGCGCCGACCAGGCTGGGGAACGCGGTGAGCGCCTCCACGGCGGCGGGGAAGACCTCGTGCTGGTGGTTGCGCCCCGGCACCGACGTGACGTCCCGTACGGCGGCGGCGGCCATGATCTGATCCCCGATGTGTGGTCGCCACCCGGCGGCGACCAGCGCGTTCGCGACCTCTGGCGGGAAGCGCCCAGGATCGGGGTCCGGCGCCTCCGGTGCGGTCCAGGTCTCGGTGTAGGCGCGGGCCGCCTCCGGCAGGACGTTCGCCCGCACCAGGAAGCTGATGCACGAGTCGCAGGGCAACTCGGCGGGCCCACCGGCGGGATCACCCGGCTCCCGGACTCGGAAGATCTCGAAGCGGGCACCCTCCAGCAGCGCGGCTGCCTCGGCCCGCCCCATCGGCGCGATGCCCTCGGCGGCGCGGCGGTGGTCGTACTCGTGCAGCACGTCGGAGACCACGATCAGCTCGGCATGAGCCTCCCCGCCGCGAACCAGCTCGCCCGGTGGCAGGCGGTGGAGATAGTCGCGCACCAGCGGGTGGTGGTTGAGCGGCACGTCGGCCTTCGTGCCCTGGGCCGTCCAGATCCGACCGTCGATGGTCAGGTGCGCGGCGGTGTTCGGGGTGGCGCCACGGTGGATCTCCCGGACCAGCAGGCTCGACGGATCGACCGTGCGGGCAGCGGTCGGCCCGGCGGGTCGGCTACGTCGGTACAGCTCCGCGACCACGCTGCTCGGCACCCGGGGCCAGGTGGTGACCGTGCCGGTCTGCTTGTCGATGACGCTCGTCGGCAGGTCACCCGGCACCGTGCGCACCTCGGTGGGCACCACGGACGTGATGACGTAACCCAGGTCGAACTCGTCGACAATCGCGGTGCACTCGTGGCCGAGGCGCTGCGAGTCACGGCGGGCCCAGGTGGCGGCGAGCTGCTCGGCCTGTTGTCGGTCGATCACGCATTGAAACTACCGGACTACACAGATCGATGGCAGCCGGTATCGTTTCGCTCTACCGACGGTGACGGGAGGGGCGGCGGTGGACGAACAGGCCGACCGGGGCGTCAATCGTGAGCTACGGGCCCGATTCGACGACGTCTATGGGCAATACCAGCAGCTCAGGTCCGGTTTGGACACTCTCCAGGCGCGGCTCGCCGCGCTGCGGGTGACCCGGCGGTCGGCCGACGGGCAGGTGACGGCGACCGTGGGCGCGCAGGGCCAGCTCATCGAGGTCGTGCTGACACCGGCCGTCTACCGTGACCGGGACGCTGCTGCGCTCGGCCGAAAGATAACCGAAACGATCCGGGCCGCCGCGACCGACGCCGCCGACGCCACCCGCGACCTCGTCGCCGAGAGCATGCCGGCCGGCTCCGGAGCGACGGACTTCCTCAAGACCGGCGACTACGCCGCGCTGCTCGGTCGGGCCGACGCCGTCCTCGGCAAAGGTGAGGCGACGGCATGACCGACGGGCAGCTCTGGCTTGATCCGTTCCGGGCCCGTCGGGGCGGCGCCGACCTGGCGCTCGCCGGTGAGGCGGTGACGGCCCGGCGTGCGGCGGAGGGCGGTGCGATCGAGGCCGCCAGCGGTGCCCGGCCCTGGGGTCGCGACGACATCGGCGCCGCCTTCGAGCGCAACTACCGTGGCTTCGAGCAGACCGTGCTGCGAGCCTGGGCCGGCGTCGGGCACCGGCTCACCGAGCTGGGCGGCGACGTGGTCGAGGCGGTCGACGCGAGCGTGCAGACCGACGGGGCCAGCGCCGCCCGGGTCGGCCGGGCCGCCGACCGGCGTTGACGGCTGGCGGTCGGCGATGAGCGTGCTGCCCAGTCCCATCCCGCACCCTCTGGACCACGCCCCGTGGGACGTGCCCGGCTGGATCTACGAGGCCCTCGACTGGGTGGTCGGGGTGCAGTGGCCGGAGGGCAACGAACGGGCCGTCTGGGACGTCGCCGACAAGTGGTACTCGGTCGCCTCGGTGCTCGCCGGGCCGCACGCCGACGCCGCCGCGGCCGCCGTCGAGGTGCACAACGGGTACGGCGGTGTCGGGGCTGTCGACGCGGCGTTCGAGGCCGCCTGGCGGGGGATCGCCGAGGGCGCCGACGCCCCGCTGCCCGTGCTGCTCGCGGTCACCGCCGACCTCGGCCGACTTGTCGAGGAGTGCGGTTGCGACATCGAGGGCGCCAAGCTCGAAGTCTGGATCGAGCTGGGCATCCTCGTCATCGAGCTGCTCACCGTTGCGGTGGCGGCCGTGTTGACCGCCGGTGCCGCCACCCCGGTCGCCGGCGCGGCGATCACCGCGACGCGGTTGCTGGTTCAACAGATCTTCAGGCGGCTGATGGGCCAACTGGCGAGCAAATCCCTCAAACACGGGCTCAAGGAGGCCGGCGAGCGCGCCGCCAAGGAGGTCGCCCGAGGGGGTGTGCGCGGGTTCGCCAAGCGGGCCGCCCGGGAAGGGCTGGAGGAGGCCACCGAGGAGGCCGGGGTCACCCTGGCCACCCAGGCGTACCAGAACTCCACCGGCCGGGCGCACGGCCTGGACCTGACCGATCTCGGCGTGTCGGCGGTCGGTGGGCTGGCCGGCGGCGCGGTGGCGCCGCTCGCCGGCCTGGGCCGGCACGCGACCGGGCGGGCCGCGAAGGTCGGTGAGCACCTGGGGCGGGAGATGACCGGCGAGGTGCTCGCCGAGAGCGCGGCGAGCCTGGCCACCGGGCAGGGCCTGACCTCGATGGAGGACGTGGCGCGCGCCGCCGCGTCCGGGGCCACCGGTTCGGCCACCGGCCAGACCGACCACGCGCTACGCGCCCGGCTCGACGCGCAGGCCAACGCGCTCGCCGGGACATCGTTCGCGGGTCCGTCCCTACCGTCCGTGCTGCCGGTCGCGGGGGACGCCGGGGCGTCACCCTCCCTGGGTGCTGCCGCGTCTGCGGGAGCGGTCCCCGCTGCGGC
This sequence comes from Micromonospora sp. NPDC003944, assembly GCF_053605225.1. NCBI lineage: Bacteria > Bacillati > Actinomycetota > Actinomycetes > Micromonosporales > Micromonosporaceae > Micromonospora > Micromonospora sp. NPDC003944. The sequence continues at coordinate 2,801 of NZ_JBSGIV010000013.1, read as the reverse complement.
GGTCAGTGGCGTGGCTTCCGGTGGTCCGGTTGCGTCTGCGGGTGTTCCGGCGGAGGCCGTTGCCGCCCCGTCGAACCAACTGGCAGCGCCGACGTCCCCGGTCATCGGGCAACCATCGGAGGTCGGGTTGGCGGCTGCTGTCGCCGCCGATCCGCACACCTCGTCACCGACGCCGGTCGGAGCGGTGTCCGACCTGGACAGTTCGGGGCGGCCGACCGAGGCGACACCGTCGACGGATCGGCAGTTCGGCGTACCGCACCCGGTCACGGCCGACCCCACGCTCCCGGCGGCGCCCCCCGCACCAACCACGTCGGGGCTGAGTGCCGACCCACGGCTCTCGTCGGTGGGCGCGCCCGTGGCCGGCCCGCTGGAATCGAGCAGTGGGCCGGCTGCCCCCGCCGTGCCCACCGCGCAGCCCGGCAGCTCGCCACACGCCACCACCTACGGACCCAACGCCTGGTCCCCGGCGACCGTCCCCTCCGCGTCGACGGTCACAGCCGGCCCGACGCCTGTCACCTTCGGCGCCCCCGCCACCACGAACGGCCCGCCGTCGGTCGCTGCCAGCCCGCCGGCTGTGGGTCGGTTCGGCGTGCCGTCCCGTATCCCGGCACAGCGGACGCCCGCACCGGTGCGAGCCCCGGACCATCCGGCCCGGGGGAGGGCGTCGATTCCCGTCGACGTGGCAGCGTTCGGTGCCCCGTCGCCGCGCGAGCCCGACACCGACGACTCGTACGCGGCGCAGTGGGCCGCAGCGGCGGAGGCCGCCGAGCGGCGGCGCTACCAGGACCACTACGAATCACTGCGGAGCGGGTTCGAGACCAACCGTCGGCAGGCCGAGGCCGCCCGACTGCGCACCCGGGCCGTGGAGCACGATCGCCGAGCCGTCGAGTACGCCAGCTACGCCCGACAGCTGCACCAAGCCGGCAACCGGCAGTGGGCCGACGGCTGGCAGCGTGCCGCGAACGAGGAGTCTCGCGCGTACTCCGAGTGGCGTGACCTGGCAGACGCGGTGCTGGCCGGCACCACGGCCCCGTCGGTCGTGGACATCAGCGCCACCTTCGAGCACGCCAACCGGGACGTGGGGGCGCTCGCGCTCGGCGCGGTCGAGACCGCCGGCCCGTCCAGGCTCACCAGCGACGACGATCCGCCGCCGATCGACGACTCCCGGCCGTACGGTCAGCCCGGGGGACTCCGTCCACCGCTCGCCCTGCACCAGGTCGACGTCGAACGGCAGATGCCCCGCGATCCCGACGGCACCGTCACCCGCACCGCCGACCCCCGACAGGGCGGCTGGTTCGGGCTCCTCAACGACGGTGGTCCCGCCGCCGACGCCACCCGCGGCATCAACTGCCTCGACTGCACGCTGTCGCTGTTCGAGACGTGGGTGCACGGGCGGCCCCGCGTGTCGGCGCCACGCACCTTCGACGGCTACCTGGACGGCGACATCCGGCGTCCCATCCGGGGCGAGGCAGGCGGCCCGGGCCGGGTCGAGGACGTGACCGGCGGCCGCTTCCAGCAACTCCTCGCCCCGGCGTCCAGCCAACCCACAGACGTCACGCACGCGCGGCAGGCCGCCGACCGGGGCTACCGCAACCTGCACGACCAACTGCTGCTGGGCGGCCACGGCAGCTACTCGTTCCTGGTCACCGAGTGGGCGCACGGTGGTTCGCACGCCTGGGTGGCGCTCAACCAGCACGGCACGGTGCTCTACGTGGACCCGCAGAACGGCGTTGTCCGGGACCGGCCGCTCTACCCCGACGTGGTCGGCATCGACGCGCTGGTGCTCAGCGGGGACGGCCGACCGATGCCACTCGGCGGACTACCCCGGGGCCGGTTCAGCGAGCGCCCTGACCTGCCCGATCACCCGCCGACGCAGGATGACGGCGGCCACGGCGACCCGTACATCAACCGGATGTACCTGCTCCTCGACGGGCCGGGCTCGGCGCAGCAGCCACACGGTTCGGGAGGTGACCCAACCGCGGCGAGTGAGTTGAGTGGTCCAGCCATCGAGTTGGCGCAACTTACAGCCGGCGAGTTAGCAGCTCTGACGGAGCTTCGGCATCGCGCACTTGCGGTCGCCGATCGAGTCGAAGAGACTTTGACTCAGGTCGGGCGCAGCGTGACAGAGGCCTTGGGTCTGCAAGAGCCGGTGCGGTTGCGAGACCGCGCCTCTCGTGTCAAGGGGCTTGGTTCTTTGGCACGGAAGTTCGTCGATGAGGCGCGCGGTCTCAACATCGGGGTCGAGGAGTTCTCGCAGACGGTGAATGACGTCCTCCGGTTCCTGTTCGAGATGCCACCTGGGGAGAGCTATAGGCAAGGTGTTCAATTGGTCCTCGCGGGCCTCCGAGAAGCGGGGTTCCTCGTCCCGCAGTCGGACCTCAAGAACTTCTGGCGGGCAGGCAACAGGTTCTATGGATTCAACTGCACCCTCCGCACCCCAGACGGGTTCCTTGTCGAACTGCAGCTGCACACGCGCCACTCGCGCGAGGTGTGGATACAGACTCACGACGACTACGAGATCCTGCGTCGAGTCTCCAGCCGTCCTGAGGAGCATGTGCACGCGTTTCTGCGGATGCTTGCCGCGAACCGTGGGTGCCAGATGCCAGACTCCGTTCCGCCTGGCTTGGAAGACCTGTTCCCGACCAAGGACGCAAGCTTTGCCAAGTGGTTGAGCAAGAACGGGGACGCTTGGCAGAAGTATCGGTCGTGGCTTGACCGTCAGGGGGTCAGCTTTTCGCAGGTGGTGCATGAGTCGGGGGGGTGGACCCGCACCCCAAAACCCCGACCGCTGAGCTGGTTGG